>JBLHHD010000483.1:0-3307 GCA_047614605.1 Alteromonadaceae bacterium | reverse complement strand
GACCCTCGAAGATATTCGCGAATCTATTCAGGAATTGCAGTTATATCAAAAAGAATTTTTTATTCTTGATAAAAATTAAACCCTTTATAGGGCTGTTAATCTTACTCTGTGATCAATATTCATAATCCCTCATTTGGTGCGCAATGCGCACCTTAAACGATCCTGATAGAAAAAGCTTGCCATCGGGTAGTCATGGCGCTTATAGTGAATTCACAAACTCATCAGACCAGTTGTGCGATGAAAGCTAGTAATAAATTATCTCGTATCGTCACCCGAATTAATCACTTGCCTGGCCAGTTGTCAGTCACCGTATTGAGTTTTGTTTTTGGCCGACTGATTAAGTTTGCCGGTACTGCAAAAATCCGTATTGATCAACTCGAATTTGAAGCTTCAACCCTGACGTTAAAAAACCGCCGTAAGGTCCAAAATCATATTGGCTCGGTTCACGCGGCTGCTACGGCTTTGTTGGGTGAGTCGGCTACTGGTTTTTTGATTGGTATGCATGTCCCGGATGATAAAATCCCGTTACTTAAATCGATGAATATTGATTATGTTAAACGTTCGAACGGCGATTTGGTTGCTCGGGCTACATTGACTGGTGAGCAAATCAGGCAAATGCGCAGTGAGCCAAAAGGTGATATCAATGTTAATGTTGTTATCACGGATGAAAAGGGCAATGAACCGGTTAATTGTCAGTTTGTCTGGGCTTGGGTGCCATCACGAAAGTCATAAGTGGTCAGGTACGGAAGGTAACAGTCATTATGATTTTAGTTACGTTTTGTGTTGCTATCTTGGCGGTGGCTTTGATAAGGTCACTTTACCTGTATTTGCCGTTGAGTCTGGTCCATGGATAAACCGTTGAAAAGCCCTTGTGTAAGAAACTGTTGCCTGGATGGCAAAGATATGTGTCTGGGCTGTTTTCGTCACCTGGATGAGATTACGGGATGGGCACAACTATCTGAAACTAAAAAGAAAAATGTTTTATCACTTGCCGAAGAGCGCAAGAACGGCTATAAAAACTTAATGAAATTTTTATAGGTTGATGTTGGCACCATGATAAAACGAGTGCTTATTATAGACAACTATTCGACTTTGGCAATGCGAGTGAAGTTGTTGTTGGAGTTGCAACACTGTGAAGTTAACCTGATTAACGAAGCGGAGATGGATACGGATTTATTTTCTGATTATTTTAATATGATCGTGTTTGAGTATTCAATCAAAACAACTTTGATGATGCAACTCAAGTCGACGTTTGCTTTTAGCTCCTTTATTGTTCTTGCACCTTCCCCTGATTCGATGCCTTCATCAAAACCGTTGTTGATGGTACAAAAGATAATCCCAAATATATCGACAATTTATTCTTTTTTCACCAATAAGGATATCTTGGCTCATCTTGATTCCTTGCTTGAATTGTCGGTCAGCAGTGATAACTTACCTTTACCTAAAATATTGGCTGTTGATGATAATGAGAAACGTCTGGGCGAACTGTATAGTACTTTATCCGGTGCTAACCTTGATGTTCAGACGATGACCGGGCTCGAACAAGTCAAAAATCAGTGTCGCTCACTTGAAACCGTTCATATTCTGGTTTGTGATTTTCATTTGGGTGATCACACCGGGATTGATGTCTTTCGTGAAGTGAAACATCATTTCAAAGAGTGTCAATGTATCTTGCTTACTTCAAGACAACATCATGATGTGTTGATTGATGTCATTCGCATTGGCGTCAGTGAAGTACTCGAAAAACCAATTTATGAACATGTGCTGCTACAGTCTATTCATAAACTGTGGCAGACAGAATTACTTAAACATAATAACCATGATTTGATGCTGAGGTTACAAGAAACGCTGGATGTATTGGTCGAGCGGGATATTTTACTGCGGGTACTCTACAACAGCACTCCGGATGGCGTTATGGTGATGGACGAAAAAGGCCAAATTCTAGAAACTAACAGTGCTTGCGATCTGATATTTAATGTCGGTAAAAATGAACTGCTCAAATTGTGTTTTGATGATATTTTCACCCCACAGTCTTGTCAGTTATTACAGGCAAAGCTGACTGGGGAAAATACCGACCAGACGTTTACACTGGAACTTGATGGTGTGGGTAACCAGCAAAAGGTGATCCCTTTATCAGGCTCTTTTAGTCAAATTAATTACCACGGCAGCCGGGTGTATGCGGGAATTTTACGAAATATTAGCAGCTTTGTTAACCAACGGGATTTGCTTGAGCAACAAAATGAATTGCTCGAAACTAAAGTTACGTTACGTACCAAGGCGCTGGAAGATGCCAAAAATGTTGCTGAGCAAGCGAACCGGAGTAAGTCGGAATTTTTGGCGAATATGTCTCATGAGTTACGTACGCCGATGCACTCGATTTTAAGTTTTGCTCGTTTTGGTGCCGATATGCTTGATAGTGATAAGATTACACCCCTGAAATTGAGCAAATATTATTCCCGGATCATCACTAGTGGTAATCAGTTGTTGAAATTACTCAATAATCTGCTGGATTTATCCAAGCTTGGTGCTGGTAAGTTTACTTTTATGCCCTCTATAGGGGCCGTCGATGGCGCGGTAAAGCACGTAGTCCAAGAGGTTTATGGGCTGGCCGATGAAAGGTCGATTGAAATTGAGGTTAAATGCGAGGCAAGGCGACCGATTATTTGGTGTGACAGCGAATTACTGCAACAGATTATTCGTAATTTATTGAGTAATGCCATCCGCTTTAGCCATGAGCAGGGAACTATTACCATTATTATCAAAGAGGTGCTGGTCACAATTGAGCAAGTCAGGGTTGAGGCTATTGAGCTGATGGTTTGTGATCAAGGTGTTGGTATACCCGAAATGGAGCTGAAGCAAATATTTAGCAAGTTTGCCCAGAGCAGTAAAACCAACCGGGGGGCGGGTGGAACCGGATTAGGGTTAGCGATTTGCAAGGAACTAGTGGGCTTACATCATGGTAATATATTCGCTCAAAATAACCAAGATGGGGGAGCAACATTTACAGTGTGGCTACCGGTCAAGCAGCGCGCTGAAGCTCTTGTGGTTAACAAGACGCAGTAAGGTGAGTCTTTTGCAGCTAGCTTTCGGCTGGTTTAACGGGGTTAAAACTAATCCGTTGAGGTACTAGGAGCCTGTCCGAGAATGAGACTCGACTGAGGAAAGTCTGGATTTGGCTATTTTCCGCGCTTTTCCCAGTTAAATAGTCAAACTATTCGCCTGAAAAAACCGCGAAAACTATCTCAAACCGACTTTCCCTCAGAACTAGCCCTATTCTCGGACAAGCTCCTAGGAGAATCACCAACAA
>JBLHHD010000482.1:0-3311 GCA_047614605.1 Alteromonadaceae bacterium | reverse complement strand
CCATAACGCTTACGGATCACAGAAACAGGCACTTTGCCTGGACGGAAACCATCTATACGTTGAGTCTTAGCTAAATCACGCAGACGATTCTTAATTTCAGTATCTACTTTATCGGCAGGAACTGTGATCGTAAGACGGCGTTCTAGACCTTGAGTCGTCTCTACAGATACTTGCATTTTATTACCTCAATAATTCTTGTATAAAGGGCTGTCAAAAAACCGCCCTGGGAAACAGAAAATCCACAGTCGAGCTGCGCATTTTGAATAATTTTTATTTGCTCACCAATAAAGATGAGTCTGACGGTGCAAACACATTAAGGTCAAAACCAACCCGCTTATTTGCTGCCCACTTAAGGCTAAAGTACACTATTTTGTAATTTTTAGAACGCAGCATTATAACGAGCAAAATCCCATGAGTCGATAGACAGACCAAAGAAAATTCACTTTTAACGCCAACACAGGGGTACTTTAAACGTCGTTTAAGACACCTCACTGAAACTCAAAGGCCACCGAGAACAAATTTCACTCATGCACAGCTAAAAATAACAACAACCAAATTTATACCGATTAAGTATACGTGTTAACCTAAAGTTAAAATAAAGGTCGTACAAAGGTTACTTTGACCATAAAGAATTTTGACGAACTAAATTTTAAACCGATAAAAAAATGTATAACAAGGAGTAATAAGATAATAAAGGGAGGTGGTCGGTGATGCAGGATTTGAACCTGCGACCCCTTGGACCCAAACCAAGTGCGCTACCAAGCTGCGCTAATCACCGACAAAATGCTTCTAGTACTTCATTTCATTAATCAAAAATCAAAGACTGATTAAAAAATGGGGTGACTGATGGGGATTGAACCCACGACAACCAAGATCACAACCTGGGGCTCTACCAACTGAGCTACAGTCACCACTGTTTTTTTAAAACTTTTTTAAAGCGATTCATAAACAATTAACTTATTTATGGTGCGCCCGGCAGGATTCGAACCTGCGACCCACGGCTTAGAAGGCCGTTGCTCTATCCAACTGAGCTACGGGCGCATATTGCAAATCACTACAATCACGCTCTAATGTAAGTGGTCGGTGATGCAGGATTTGAACCTGCGACCCCTTGGACCCAAACCAAGTGCGCTACCAAGCTGCGCTAATCACCGTCTTAACCTACATTTGTTTTCACCAGTGTGGTGAGAACGAAGCGCATAGTACAAGGATGATTGACTACCGTCAAACACTTTTTTATGGTTTTTTATCGTTTGGCTGTTTTTGCCTCATTAATCCCTCATAATTAGTTCGCTGACTGTTTTTATCGCCTTTTACTGTCATTTTTAAAGCTGATCCCAAGCTATAGGTGGTGTTTGCCTATCGCAACATTTCTTAAAAAATAAGTGCGCATATCAAGCCAGGATCACCAAGAGCACATTAAAACGTTTTTATTCATTACCATTTCATGAGAAAATGCGCAGCAGCTCAAGCATCAACACCAGCAGCAACTCAACAAGTGGAAACGGTTTAACTACTATGTCAGAACAGTCAACCTCAGAACAGTCACACTCAGCAAAAATTATCGACGGTAAAACGATTGCCAAAAACGTCAGAGCCAAAGTTAGGCAGGCCGTAGAAAAATTGGTCAGCAAAGGTGAGCGTCCTCCAGGTTTAGCAGTGATCCTCGTCGGTCTCGACCCGGCCTCTCAGGTTTATGTCAACAGCAAACGCAAAGCCTGTGAAGAAGTCGGCTTTGTTTCCAAATCTTATGACTTGCCTGATACCACCTCACAATTTGAATTACGCCACCTGATAGATGAATTAAATCACGACGATACGATTGACGGTATATTGGTGCAGTTGCCATTGCCTGGGGGCCTTAACCCTGATGATTTGCTCGAACGCATCACCCCCTCAAAGGATGTTGATGGGTTCCACCCTTATAATATTGGCCGTTTGGCACAACGAGCCCCTTTATTACGCCCCTGTACGCCCAAAGGTATTATGACCATGTTGCAAAACTGTGGGGTTAATGTTCGTGGTATGGAGGCGGTGATCGTCGGAGCTTCTAATATTGTTGGTCGCCCCATGGGCTCAGAGTTACTGTTAAAAGCCTGTACGACCACTATTTGTCATAAATTCACTAAAGACCTTGAGTTTCACGTCCGCCGGGCCGATATTTTGGTTGTTGCTGTGGGCAAACCTGAGTTTATTCCCGGTGCATGGATAAAAGAGGGAGCGATTGTGATTGATGTTGGCATTAACCGCCTTGAAAGTGGCAAACTGGTAGGTGATGTTGAGTTTGAGGTGGCCAAACAAAAAGCGGCTTATATCACTCCGGTACCCGGTGGTGTTGGCCCAATGACAGTAGCCAGTTTAATTGAGAATACCCTGGAAGCCAGATTTGGCCATAAATAGCCCAATTACAGCTCAATTGCTTTAATACATCCCTGTATCAAAGCAATTGTAGAGCTTAGGCTTTACGCCAAGTCGTCTTTGCCCCGCTATCTTCAAGCACAATGTTCATTGCCGCCAGCTTATCACGGGCTTCATCAGCTTTAGCCCAGTCCTTGTCGGCACGAGCCTGATCTCTTTGGATCATCAAGGCTTCAATTTCAGCCACTTCATCACTTGCCTGATCACCATGCAAAAAAGCTTGAGGGTCTTGCTGTGCAATGCCTAATAGGCCACCAAGTTTAACCAAGGTTGCTGCTAGTTGAGCGGCGATCGCCGGTTCAGTCACTTTAACCCGGTTGATCTCTTTGGCTAACTCAAACAAAACTGACACTGCTTCAGGCATATTAAAGTCATCGTTCATTGCCGCTTCAAACTTGCCAATATATTCATTATTTCCAGCGCCTTTTTGGGTATATTTTTGGGTGTCGGCTAACGACACATCCACATCACGTAATGCGGTATATAATCTTTCTAGTGCAGGTCTTGCTTGCTCAAGGTTT
This sequence comes from Alteromonadaceae bacterium, assembly GCA_047614605.1. Classification (GTDB taxonomy): domain Bacteria; phylum Pseudomonadota; class Gammaproteobacteria; order Enterobacterales; family Alteromonadaceae; genus JABSOG01. The sequence continues at coordinate 372 of JBLHHD010000482.1, read as the reverse complement.
TCCTGTGAATAATTTAACTGACTGCGGTAATGACCCGAAATCAAGAAAAAACGCACCGTTTCAGCATCATAATCTTTTAGTACATCATTGATGGTAAAAAAGTTACCCAGTGACTTGGACATTTTCTCTTTATCAATCTGTACCATCCCCGTATGTATCCAGGTATTGGCAAAAGGGGTTTGGTTGGCACAACATGACTGGGCAATCTCATTTTCATGATGCGGAAATTGTAAATCTGAACCGCCGCCGTGAATATCAAAGTTTTCTCCCAAGTGTTTACTCGCCATCGCCGAACATTCTATATGCCAACCAGGTCGACCCTCACCCCAAGGTGAATCCCATTTAGGTTCATTGGGTTTGGCGGTTTTCCAC
>JBLHHD010000481.1:0-3328 GCA_047614605.1 Alteromonadaceae bacterium | reverse complement strand
CTCTGCTCACCGACTATAAATGGGACATCCATCCAGTCAGAGGGTTCGTTGCCATGGGCAACGATATCTCCTCTTTGAGCCATTGGCTCGGCTAATTTTTCACCACACAATAACGACCGAGCGGTGCGATAAACATAACCCGTAAGCCCTTCACTGAACGAAAGTGCTGTAGCGAGCCAACAAATCAGTCATACGGTTAACTTTATGTTGCAACCGGGCTGTTTTGTCAGCAGTAACCTGATGATCCTGAAGTGCTCAATGCGATACCTGTTAAAAAAAGTGAGTTCCATTTTTTTATAATAAATGTTCACTGTTTCTAACAAGCTAAATACATACGTCTATAATTCAAGTACACACGTGTTGATTTTTTTACAAAACTATCAAGTTCCCAACAAACCAATACAGAGGCCTAAACTTCCCCAATGGCTTCATTAACGACCATCTCTGGCGTTTCGAGGCTCAGCTTGCCCAGTACCCCATTTCTAAGTTCGTGTAATAAAATTTCAGACACTTTATGTAAATTAGCCATGCCACCTTTACGCAAACAGCCTCGGCGTGCCCCGATGGCTTCAAGCAATTCAAGATCACTGCCCGGTAATTCATCCAAATCAAATCGCTCCATTAACATTTTTGGATAAGCATCGAGTAAGTACTCAGCCAAAAACATCGCCACATCTTCATATTCCACCACAGTATCTTTAATGGCTCCAGTTATAGCCAGTCGGTAACCACATTCTTGTGGTGTCAATTTAGGCCACAAGAAACCCGGGGTATCATGCAATACGATATTATTAGGCAAACGAATGCGTTGCTGTATCTTAGTTACTGCAGGTTCATTGCCAGTCTTTGCCACCGTGCGCCCTGCTAGCGTGTTGATGAGTGTTGATTTTCCGACGTTGGGAATACCTAAAATAATGGCCCTGAGCGGGGTGACTTCCAGGTTTCGCTCAGGCACCATTTTTTCACAAATTGATAAAATACTGCGCACCGTTGCCGGGTGTTTCTGAGTCAGGGCAATCGCAGTGATCCCCTCTTCAGTTTCGAGTTTATCCATCCACTGTTGGGTGATTGCTGGATCGGCCAGGTCACTTTTATTAAGTACTTTAAGGCAAGGCGTACGCCCTCGTAATTCTGGCACCATGGGGTTTTCGCTGCTAAAGGGGATCCTGGCATCAAGCACTTCGATGATCAGATCGACCTTATTCATTATTTTGGCGATCTCTTTTTGCGCCTTATACATGTGCCCGGGATACCAGTTAATCGCCATAAATACGCTCTGCTTGTTAGTGGAGTGAAGGAGGATGAAAGGCGCTAGTTTAGCCTGACTCGAAGTAAAACAAAAGAGCACCCCCACAAACAACGCCACATAAACACAGCGCCTTACGACCCACCGACCCCACAACGAAACCTAACTCCCGATCAGTACGCCCTCAATTACCAAACGAACGTTCAAAAATAGTTGCCAAGATAATTATTGTACTGTAGTATCCGCGCACTCAAATCATTAAGTGCAAATGATCAATTGTTTGTGCTACCCGTTATTTAAATTAAATTGTGTGGAGAAAGCTTTGCAAAAGTCACTTGTTTTACTCATTTCAACTTTGTTGATCAGCGCTTGCTCTACAACCAATACCGTCGCCACCAACCCAATGACCAATATCGGTGAAACTCACCAGACCATCTATGACCGACCGTTTGATGATGATGTCACTTTGGCCACTATCAACCCCTATTACCCATTAGAAGCGGCACAAAAGGGCATTGAAGGTTATGTCAAATTGTCTTTTGATGTTAGCGAAGAGGGTAAACCACAAAATATCAAGGTGATCCAATCGTCCCCTGCTGGCGTGTTTGAACAACATGCGCTTAAAGCCGTTGCTAACTGGCAATACCAAACCCCAAAAATAGGTGGCGTGGCCGTTAAGAAAACGGGTTTAAGTGCCCATCTGAATTTTGACCTGACTTAACCTTACGTTGCTCAGTCAACTGAGGACTCTAAGTTAAAGGTAAGGTAAGCATTTAAAGCCTGCCAGCAAAGCACTAAAATCAAGGGGCCAACGCCCTTTGATTAAAGCAGCTCGGTCTTGTAACTCGCTGGGCGGGGGTAAGATTTGTTTAGACAACAACATCACAATATTGGTTTGTTCGGCGACTTTACTTATCATCACCCCGATAAAACTTTGCCGGGCAAAACGTAAGATAGTGATCAGTTCATTGTCAGTTTTAGGGGCCAAGTTGACCGCCATAACCCCATCAGATTGAAGACTCTTTGCCGCATTAGTGTAAAACACAGCTTCATTGAGACACTGTGCATGAAGCCCACCATTAAATAAATCACACAAGATCAGCTTAAACACCTGCTGATTTAATGTCAGATAATCCTCAGCAGGCTGGATTAGCACAGGCCACTTTGCTGGTACTTGCAAATACTGCCTGGCCAGTCCAACCAAAGCATTATTAATATCCACAGAAACCATATCAACACGCTCAGTTGCAGTTTGAGCGAAATGAAAAAAGCGTTCAAAACTGCCCCCACCAAACCCAAGGTTGAGCACTTTTTCCGGGTTATCAATTAATAATAAAGCCACCAACATGATGTTTTGATTGGGTAAGTTGAGTTGCCCGGGATTATCCAGACACAAAATCGACTGAATAGACAACTTACAACTTTGTAGCCAGCGGTAATTACCCTGCTGATGAACACCAATAGATTGCCCTTCACAGTCAACCACATCAAGCACCGTATCGCGGTTCTCACTTAAACTCAGTAAACGCTTAACAATTGTCATGACAAAAACATTATTATAAAAATACGAATTTGGCAACAAACAACAAGGCAATGGTGATAATGCTGATATTTAAATCTCGCAAGCGCCCACTGCATAGTTTAATCGCCGCATAGGTTATAAAACCAATCGCGATACCGTTGGCAATCGAAAAAGTAAATGCCATGGTTAACGCCGTGACAACGCCCGGTGCTGCTTCGGTGATGTCATCCCAGTCTATATGTGCAAGCCCGCCAGCCATCAGCACGCTGACATATAACAAAGCTCCGGCGGTGGCATAAGCTGGTACGATTGATATTATCGGTGCGAAAAATAAACTGAGTAAAAACAATATTGCAACCACCACAGCGGTTAAACCAGTCCGTCCACCAGCACTGATGCCTGCGGTACTTTCAATATAACTGGTGGTAGTTGAAGTACCCAGTGCAGCACCAGTCATTGTCGCCACACTATCGGCCATTAATGCCCGCTTCAAGCGAGGCAAACGACCGGTTTTATCTAGCAGATTCCCCCGGTGCGCTGCCGCAATTAAAGTGCCTGAG
>JBLHHD010000480.1:0-3329 GCA_047614605.1 Alteromonadaceae bacterium | reverse complement strand
TGATTTAAAAACCATGCAGAGCTGGCAGCAAGGTCACACCGGTTACCCCATTGTAGACGCTTGCATGCGGCAATTATTTGCGACTGGATTTATGTCCAATAGGGGCCGTCAGTTAGTCGCAAGCTGTTTTGTCCATGAACTAGGGCAAGATTGGCGTTATGGCGCCAGTTATTTCGAGTTTCAATTAGTCGATTTTGACGTTGCTAGCAATTGGGGAAATTGGCAATACCTGGCGGGTGTCGGCTCAGACCCTAGAGGGCATAGACAATTTAACTTGGTAAAACAAACGCAGATCTATGATCCTAAACAAAAATTCATTACGCATTGGCTTGTTTAGTTTGGTGCAGCTTCACTTAGTGAAGCTTCATTTAACGAAGCTAGGTTTGATGCCCAAAAATTACGAGTTTAGCGTTTAATGCAGCAGCCATAAAATTGGGTCGTTAAATGATTTCGGGTTGATGCTTTGGCAGTGCAAGAGACATCAAAGCCGCTATCGTTATAAAAGCTGATGACACCCACAAACAAGCTTCTAACCCTGCTATTTGAAACAGCCAACCAGACAAAATAGTTCCGATCAATCTTCCCAGGGCATTGGCCATATAGTAAAAGCCGATATCAAGCGATACGCCATCTTCATTGGCGTAGCTGACGATCAAGTAACTGTGTAGCGATGAGTTAATGGCGAACAGGACGCCAAAAATCGTCAGTCCACCTATTAAGCTCGAGGTAGGATTTAAATCATTCATCAAGGCTATCGCGATCAGTGCGGGGATGATAGCCAACGCTAGCGCCCAGGAAAGTGCTGCCTTCCCATCAGGTAGTTTGCCGGATCTCGTTCTGGTGATGATTGGCGCGATTGATTGCACGATACCGTAACCAACAATCCACAAGGCAATAAAACCACTGACCGTCCAATGATCCCATCCTAAGTTGCTGGCCAGGAAAACGGGTAAAGCAACCACAAACCAGACATCGCGTGCACCGAATAGAAATAACCGAGCAGCGGATAAAAAATTGATAGTACGACTTTTTGAAAATATGGCGGAAAACTTTGGTTTATTTTTTGCTTTACCCAAGTCTCTTTCCAGCATCATCAAGCTTAAAATCCACACAAGGGTTAACGCAGCAGCCATACTCGCTATAGCGCCGGTAAACCCTAACAGAGTCAGCATAGCGCCACCTAAAAAGAAGCCCGCGCCTTTTAACGCATTCTTAGATCCGGTTAATAGTGCCACCCATTTATAAAGCATCCCTTGATCATTAGCCGGAACCAACAATTTGATCGAGCTTTTAGCGCTCATCTTATTCAGATCTTTTGCAATGCCGGACAGGGCTTGTGCAGCCATAACCCAAGGTATTGCGAGCATGCTAGGCGGTACCAACAGCATACTAAGCGCGAGAACTTGAAGAGCCAATCCGATATTCATCGTTTTATTTAACCCCAAGTGCGCACCTAACCAGCCACCAACCAAATTGGTGATCACTCCAAAGATTTCATAAAACAGAAACAGCATCGCTATTTGTAAAGGGCTGTAACCTAACTGGTAAAAATGCAGCACTACCAACATGCGAAGTGCGCCATCCGTTAATGTAAATGCCCAATAATTTGCCGTAATAATTAGATACTGGCGAACTTCGGAAGATAAGTGTTTGATGGCCTGCAAAACTTAACGCACTTGCCCAACACCTGACACTAATCTGGCCAGTTCCATGGTTCGATTAGCATAGCCATATTCGTTGTCATACCAGGTGTAGAGCTTTACCTGAGTTTGATTGATCACCATAGTTGATAGTGCATCGATTATCACCGAGCGAGGGTCAGTTTTGTAATCAATCGATACCAAGGGACGCTCTTCATAACCCAATATATTTTTTAACTCATGGTCAGATGCGTGTTTAAACAGCGCATTAACTTCTTCAACAGTCGTTGCTCTTTCGACTTCAAAGACGCAATCCGTTAAAGACGCATTAGCCAAAGGTACCCGAACGGCATGGCCATTTAATTTCCCTTTCAATTCAGGAAAAATATGTGTAATGGCAGTTGCTGAACCGGTCGTGGTTGGTATCAAACTCATACCACAGGCGCGAGCACGGCGCAGATCTTTGTGAGGTGCGTCAAGTATTGTTTGAGTATTAGTCAGGTCGTGAATGGTCGTAATGCTACCGTGTTTTATGCCAATTTTTTCAAGTAATACTTTAACGACTGGCGCCAAACAGTTCGTCGTACAAGAAGCGGCCGTAACGATTGGATGCGCGTTTGGATTGAATAAATGATGATTCACACCCATCACAACGTTCAGAACACCTTCTTCTTTAACGGGTGCGGTCACAACGATTCGTTTAACACTTTGAGATAGATATTGCTCCAATAACGCTTTGGTTTTCATCTTCCCAGATGCCTCAATCACAATGTCGCAACCAGACCAGTCCGTTTCGTCAATCGCTATGTTATGGCTTAGAGCGATTGTTTTGCCTTCAATCAAAAGGTCTTTCTCGTTATGAGTAGCTTCATAACGCCATTTACCATGAACAGAATCAAAATTGAGTAAGTGAGCAAATGTTTCCGCGTTGCCAGCTGGATCATTAAGCTGCACAAACTCAAAGTCAGACCATTCCCAAGCAACTTTTAGTGCTAATCGCCCTATTCGGCCAAGGCCGTTGATACCTACTTTAATCGTCATAATATTCATCTCATTGAGAGGTTTGTGTTTAATACAGTCTCAAACGTTGAGTAAGTTAGTCAATATTTGAATAAATGAATAGCTGGGCAGTTTGTTCACAGTCGGTTCTAATTCTGTCTGACTGGTTATCTTTGACTAAGAGTTTGTCGGGTTTTTTTAAATAAACACCATAAATCTTGTTTGTAATCAATCAGCAACTTTTCTGAGAAACGCCAGGTGATGTGATAGTTAGGGTCTAATAACTTTTAACATTGCCATGAGCTCACGTAAACGAAGTGGGCCTTTATATTGAACCAGCATTAAACATTTAAGGCGAAGTTGATCGGTAAAACAATTATAACACTCAGTAGGATTGATGGTTGGTTGAGGAATGCTCTTCATTTAAACCAAATCGAACATCGATATTCGTTTGTTATTTTCATTTAACGTCAGTAGAAATGGCCATGAGCGAAATTTTGGATCTTTAAAATCCATTACGATCATATTACTAATTGAAAGGCTAGAATATAATTGGTTTTGACCAGAGTATTGCTGTTGGGGTTGGCCGCCACAGGTTACGCCATAATTATTTGTGGGATCCACCTTGCAAGAACTCTTTGCACAAAGGGCTAGTCCTGACCCTATTATAAACGACTAGGGCTTCTCTGC
>JBLHHD010000479.1:0-3331 GCA_047614605.1 Alteromonadaceae bacterium | reverse complement strand
GGCAGAGCGCCAATTTAAGGTCGATGTACGTAAGCATATCAATGATATTGCCGACAAATACCTGATTGAAAATGAGACCTCAGATGGGGCTTTGATGTTTATTCCGGCGGAGGCAATTTTTGCCGAAATTCATGCTCATCACCCAGATGTGCTTGACGTGGCGTACAAAAGGCGGGTGTGGCTAACCTCGCCGACAACGCTGATGGCGATTTTAACTACCGCCAGAAGTGTGCTTAAAGACGAAGCGACCCGTCAGCAGGTGCATATTATTCAAGATCACCTGGTCAAACTGGGCACTGATTTTAATCGTTTCAGAACCCGCTTTGACAACCTCGCCAAACACATCGATCAAGCCGCCAGCGACGTACAGCTAATTCACACCTCAGCCAACAAAATAACCAACCGCTTCGACCAAATCGAAAAGGTCGAATTAGCCGAAGAGCCTGCCCAATTATCGTAAGAAACTATCGTAAAAATCATCGTAAATGAGGATTACGTCTGATCCTTAAGCTTAGGCAGTTTCAAACCTAACTCACGGCCTTTATGGCGGGCATAATAAGTGCCTGCCGTAAACATCATGGTGGCAAAGAGCAATTCGAGGCTGGCATAAATAACATCCTCAGGTAATACCCACAACGTGGTTAAAGCGTGCATCACATTTAACATCACCATAAAGTTAGCCCAAGCATAAGTATAAGGGGTGCCTTTGATTAAGCCGCGCATGGGAAAAAATAGGGGCAACCAAAATAGTGCCAACGACACTTTGGTGCTGATACCCTCGGCAGGGTTAAGCCAAATTAACCATATCGGCATCAAAATTAACAAACCGAAATAACCGGTCAGAGTAATTTGTCTGAGCAATTGGGTGTTTACAGGCTTTGCTGTTTCTGGTGCTACTGTTTCTGGTGCTACTGTTTCTGGGGTTTTAGGTGTTGCTGAGTCAGCGTTTTTTTCGCTGTTATTAATACTATCATTCATTAGTGATTTAACTTCTTGGTTGTTTGGGCAAGGCGGTAACCTAACGCGACACATAGATTGTCTTCGTCAGTACTTAACTGGCTGGTATTGGATGGACCGGCAACATGTGACGCTCCGTATGGTGTCCCACCAGTCGTGGTGGCATTAAGTGACGGCTCAGAGTAGGGCAAACCCTGAATCAACATGCCATGATGCAACAAGGGCAACATCATGGTTAACAGGGTCGTTTCATTGCCGCCGTGCATGGATACTGATGAGGTAAAGACACTGGCGGGTTTGTCGATTAATTCGCCATTAAGCCAGGCGGTGGATGTCGACTCCCAAAAATGCTTCATTGGTGCGGCCATATTGCCGAACCGGGCAGGGCTGCCAAGTGCAATTGCATCACACTCTCGCAGCTCTTCACTGGTGACATAAGCATCATCTGCCTGGGTATCGTTTCCATTTGTTAGAGACGGCACTGTACGCAGCACAGCCTCACAATTAGCTTTTTCGATACCATAAGCGATTCGCTGAGCCATATTCTGCACTGAGCCGTGAGAGGAGTAATACAATATCAAGATTTTGGGTGCAGGTTTTTTCATCTTCAGAATAATTCGAGTACTTGCTCTGGTGGGCGACCAATTTTGGCGGCATCGCCATTAACGACTACCGGGCGTTCCATCAATTTAGGGTTGTCAGCGATGGCTTGAATCAGTTGATCTTCGCTGAGGCTGTCATCTTTAAGGTTGAGCTCTTTATACAATGCATCTTTAACACGCATCAGCTGACGGGCAGTCATATTGAGCTGCCCCAGTAAAGTGTTGATTTGCTCAGCGCTTAGCGGCTCATTTAAATATTGGACTACGGCGGCGTCAATGTTGTTGTCTTGCAACAATTGTAGTGTTTGACGGCTCTTTGAGCAGCGCGGGTTATGATAAATAGTAATAGCCATGAGTTTTCCCAATAGATTAATCAATTGATATGGATGTAAAGGTGTCGCTAACTTACAAAAAAAGCCGGTTAAAAAGGCTGACTAGACGGTACGCGGATGTGCCTGCTTTTCGACGATAATAAGTCAACGCGCTATTTTAATGAGCTATGTAGTTGAACACAAGGTTAATACCAATCTCCATCATTCACTGGTCTATCTTGCTGGTTAAACTGACCGCTAACGGCGTTGTTAATTTTGTAATTAGAACAACTACATACGGCAATTAACGGCTTGTTATTGACCATTTTTCCAGTGGCCCGACATTTCGGCAACATTTAGGCCAGTGAATTAATGCGATTGGTATAGGACTTAAAGTCGTTTTATCTGATCCAACTGCGAGCGATATTGCTCTTGCAGTGCTTTTAAGCGTTTTGACTCCAGGTTTTTAGACTTATCGAGTTTTTCGAGCGAGCTATTCAGCTCTTCGATAGAGCGGTCGTACAAGGACAACAAGGCAAATTTTTCGGCTCGCAACTCATGGTATTTAGAGAGGTTTTTTAATTGCGAATAAGCATCGGTTAAAATGTCATTGGCAATGTAATTAGGCCCCTGACTGATTTTAAAACTGTTAAGTAAGTCAACGGCAATTTGTGGTTTTTTGGCTGAAACTGCGACACTGGCGTAGTTGATGGTGATCACCGAATTGTTGGGTCTTAAGTCATAGTGTTGTTGTAAAAAAGCCAGCGCTTTATCGTATTTTTTTAAACGGGTCAACACATCGGTGTAGGTATCAATATAAAAGAGGTTTTTGGGATCGTCAGCCAGCAATTCATTGATCAGCTGTTCGGCCTCTTTGAGTTGTTCAGAATCACTGTAGGCCAGCGCCAAACCATATTGCGCCGCGACTTTTAAATTGTAGCTTTTAATTTTGAGTTGTTTTTGAAAATAGCGGACTGCCTGCTCGGGTTTTAATTCGTAGCGGGCTTTTACCCGGCTTTTCACCAGTTCAAAATCAAGCCCCGGTGAGAGCCTAACCGCAGGATAACGCTGGGCTCTTAATTTTGAATCGGCCACCCGGCTTTGCGGTAACGGGTGAGTTAGTAAAAATGAAGGTGGCGTAGAGGTAAAACGATATTTGGCTGATAGTTTATCGAAAAATGACGGGGCACCATGAGGATCAAACCCGGCGGCGGCTAAAATCTTAATACCGATACGATCGGCTTCTTGCTCATTAGAGCGGGTAAAGTTAATGGATGACTGAATAGAGCCTGCCTGAGTGGTCATAATTGCCGCCATACCCGCTTCGGGGTTTATCGCCGCAAGTAATATACCGCCGAGTAATCCGGCCAGGGTCAGTGGGGATGAGCGTTTTTGGGCTTCTATACGACGGGATAAATGACGCTGGGTAACGTGGGATATTTCATGGCTGATCACCGACGC
>JBLHHD010000478.1:0-3339 GCA_047614605.1 Alteromonadaceae bacterium | reverse complement strand
TGAGCTGATACGAACAAATTCGGGTTTGGTGTTCATTTGATGAATGTTTTCACAACCAGTCAACCCCATCGCCGCTCGTAACCCCCCCATTTGCTGCTGAATAATTGTATTGATTGGGCCTTTATAAGCTACTCGACCTTCAATACCTTCTGGCACCAATTTTTCGGCGTTTTTAGTGTCCTGGAAGTAACGATCAGATGAACCTTCTTTTTGGCTCATTGCGCCTAAAGATCCCATACCACGATACGACTTGTAATAACGGCCCTGATATAACTCAACCTCACCCGGTGCCTCTTCGGTACCAGCTAGCATCGAGCCGACCATAACACAGCTTGCACCAGCGGCGATGGCTTTGGCGATATCACCAGAAAAACGAATGCCGCCATCAGAAATAACCGGAATGCCTCGCCCTTGTAGGGCTTCTACGGCATCAGATACCGCAGTAATTTGGGGCACACCACAACCAGTAACTATGCGGGTTGTGCAAATAGAGCCTGGGCCAATGCCTACTTTAACGGCATCAACACCAGCATCGGCCAAAGCCAGAGCACCAGCACCTGTGGCGACGTTACCAGCAATCAGTTGTTGCTCAGGGTATTTGGCACGAATAGCTTTTACTCTGTCAATTACGCCTTGAGAGTGGCCGTGTGAAGTATCGATAAGAATGATATCAGCACCGGCTTCAATCAATGCGTCGATACGCTCTTCAGTGCCAGGACCAACACCAACAGCAGCACCCACACGTAATCGGCTTAAGCTGTCTTTACAGGCATTGGGTTTACTGGCGGCTTTTTGATAATCTTTAACGGTGATAAGGCCGTTTAGTTTGAAGTTGTCATCAACCACCAAGATTTTTTCAATCCGATGTTCATGCATCAAATCAAGCACTTGGTTATCGTTTTCACCGGCTTTTACGGTGATCAAACGCGCTTTAGGTGTCATCACTGACGAAACAGGCTGGCCTAAATTAGTTTGAAAGCGTAAATCACGTCCGGTCACGATACCAATCAGGTTATTATCGCTGTCAATCACCGGAAAACCAGAAAAGCCGTGTTTATTAGCTAGTACCAGTGCGGCTTCGATGGTGACTTCGGGGCTGACAGTAACAGGGTCAGAGACCACGCCACTTTCATATTTTTTCACTTGACGAACATGAGCGGCCTGAGCGGTAATCGTCATATTTTTATGAATAAATCCCATGCCCCCTTCTTGTGCCAAGGCTATTGCCAAGGGCGCTTCGGTGACGGTATCCATGGAGGCAGACAACAAAGGGATATTTAATTCAATTTTGCTGGTCAGTTTGGTTTTTAGATCAGCAGTGTGGGGAAGCACGGTCGAATGACCAGGCACAAGAAGAACATCATCGAAAGTAAGGGCGTCTTTAGCGATCCGCAACATGGTCATATCTCACTTAAATCAAGTCATTTAACAGGGGAAATGTTGCGGCGCAATTCTAGTCGAATTTATTCAATCCGTAAACCAATATTTTGCTTTATATAAAGAATAACCAAAAAACCGACTCATAACGAAACCACCGCTCAAACAAAACACCTTAAACACCACACCTAACAACCCACCAACCCCTCCCCGTCATCCTCGCGATGGAAGCACCGTTACTGAACAAAGCGTGTTTTTGTAAACCACCCATTTGGCATCAATCCTGTTCGCGGATAAATCCGGCTCCCACAAATCCTCCCGTTACCACCCCAACTCCCGCCCCAACAACTCCCCGGCCACCCGATAACCTTGCCCGGCTGACTGCTCCAGCCAATATAAATACGCCAGCCTGTCACCTTGATCATCAAACGCTAAAGCGTAGGCATACTGATAATTAGCAAAGTCAAAAGGCTCTGTTTGCAGCTTATCCGTCGCTCGCTGGACATAAGCCGCTGGCAGAGTTTGATCCATAAATGCCATCAACGTCATTTGTGCGGTGGGTGCATATGCCGTATAAGCAAAATTATTACAGCTCGCCACCGCTTTAACGGCTTTAACACCTCCTGAGTATTTGACTTGCCATTGCTGGCGAATTTGCTGCCAGTTAACCTTAGCGACTTGCTCCGTGGGCACAATAAACAGGTTTTCACCAACAAACCCGGCAGTATTGCCCTGACAAACCCGCTGGCCAGCCGACTGTGTCAGCGGATATTCATCGATAAAACCAAAGTGATGAAACAACTCGTGTTTAAACACGCCATAACGCTTGTGGTGATTTAAATAAATAATCCCATTGGCGTAGTTGGCGATACCACTATCACCAAAAATAATCAGCGGAGTCACATCATCAGGCAATAACAACTGCTCGGCCAGCAGGGCTAAGTCACAGCTTTGTTTTTTATCTGACTGATGATTACAACGGGCCTTATCTGGGGTAAACATCAGCGGTTGGTTAAAACAGACTGGCATTGACTGCACCTGCGTATCTTCATACCACTGTTCAATCATTTGCGCGGTGTAGTTTAAATCTCGATAACTGGCGACCACTGGCTGGAGTTTCAATAAGCAAGCTTGAGTTTGTGGCTTAACCCTATCCAGTGACAATGGCAGGTTTAACAGTTTATCGACATTAGCCAGCAGCTCTGCGGCACCCAACACCTGCTCCTGAGTCAATTGGCTTAGCAACTGATGGGCCTTGTCTGTCTGATTGCTTTGCAGCAGCACCTGAGCCAACAATAACTGTGCCTCGTCGTCATGTCTTAACTCACTGGTCCAAAGGACTTTAAGCGCTGCTGGGAGCCCTTGCTGGGCAATCAGCAAGCGACTGTAAAACACCCCGGCTGGCAGGTAACCTTTATGCCAGGCACTTTTGAACCACATCAAGGCAGACTCAGGCTGTGCCGACTGGTAACGAATAAGCCCTTGAAGGTGATCGGTTATTGCCCTGCCCTTTAATGCCGGATGAGCTAGCCAAGTATTTTTTTGCGTGGGGGACCATTGCTGCTGTTGTTGATAATAGTAGTGCAATAATGCTTGGGGGTTATTAACGTTGACAGCTTGATACAACAAGGTTGAATTAGGGCTTTGTTGATAGTGAGCGCTTACAAGCGCTGGATGCCTGCTAATTGCACCGGGGTTCAGCGTCAGAGTAAAAACGCTGAGGACGCAAAATTTCAGTGTTATTTTAAGCAAAGCCACCCACTAGAGCACCGAATGATTTGATTTTAACCCACCAGAAAGTCTGAAAATAGTGCTTATAAACGATTCAATTTGAGTGATTTAATGGCTGTGATTGCGATCTTACAGCGATTTCGCACTATTTTCAGACTTTTCCTAACGGATGAGTCTGAAATATCCTCAAAGTGCGTTAAATTTACTTGCTTTAGAATGACTAAAACTCAG
>JBLHHD010000477.1:0-3345 GCA_047614605.1 Alteromonadaceae bacterium | reverse complement strand
TGTTCGATAAGTGTGGGCTTGTATTGGGTCATTTTACGTCACGTAAAGCGAAATAATAGACCAAATTAGGGGATCTGTGTCAAGCCATTTTTAATGCGATTGCCCTGCCAACCAACAAAGCATTACTTGCGTTGACCTCTCAAAAGCGTATAATACGCGAGCTTTTTTGACCCTTCTGGCTATGCCCGATGGCAAAAGAGAATTGGAATACACCTTAAAACTAACATTAAAATAGAGGACGATATGGTAACAATTCGTTTACAACGTGGTGGTGCTAAAAAGCGCCCATTCTACCAAGTCGTAGTTGCTGATAGCCGCTGTGCTCGTGATAAACGCTTCATCGAGAACATTGGTTTCTTTAACCCAACGGCCATTGGCCAATCGGAAACGGTTCGTTTAGACCTTGATCGTGTAGATCATTGGGTTGGACAAGGGGCATCTTTGTCTAATCGTGTAGCTAACATTGTTAAGAATGCGCGTAAAGCAGCTTAACATTTGTGGTTAAAATAGATATAAACGTGGTTGAGGTCGGTATAAATGACGCAAAGTGAAAAAGTGATCCTTGGTAAAGTAGGTGCGCCCTATGGCATTAAAGGATGGCTTAAACTAACGGCTTATACAGATGATCCTGAAGGGATTTTCAACTACAAAACATTGTTGATTCAAATGGATGGACAATGGAAGCAACACACCGTTGCAGATTGGCGTCGACATAACAATGGCGTGGTCTTTCGATTTGCTAACATTGAAGATCGTAATGGAGCTCAGGGTTTCACCAATGCAGAGGTTGCAGTGTTGGCTGAGGATTTGCCGGATTTACCGGACGAAGAGTTTTATTGGCGAGATTTGATTGGCCTTAATGTGGTCAATCAATCAGGTTATCAAATGGGGCAGGTCAGCGATATACTCGAAACTGGTGCAAACGATGTTTTGGTGATAAAAGCCAAACCCAATGATGCTTTTAATCAGACCGAGCGTTTAATTCCTTTTCTGCTTGAACAAGTAGTTAAAGAAGTGAATCAACAGGATAAAGTCATCCTCGTTGATTGGGATCCGGGATTCTAAATACAGTGACACAAACCAAACTGTGGGTTGGGGTGATAAGCCTTTTTCCTGAAATGTTCGAAGTGTTCACTCAACAAGGAGTCTTTGGCCGAGCGGTAAAAAATGGCATAATCGACTTTAACTGCTTCAACCCAAGGGACTTTGCTTATGACAAGCATCGGACCGTGGATGACCGCCCTTACGGGGGAGGACCTGGCATGTTGATGATGGTGCAACCGTTACGAGACGCGATACGAGCAGCGAAAGTGGCTGGTGGTCAAGATGTAAAAGTGATTTATCTTTCACCTCAGGGTCGAAAGTTGGATCAACAAGGGGTTAAGCAATTAGCGCAAAACACCCGTTTGATATTAGTAGCTGGTCGGTATGAAGGTATTGATGAGCGCGTAATACAAAGCGAAGTTGACGAGGAATGGTCGGTTGGCGATTACGTGTTAAGTGGAGGAGAGTTACCGGCATTGACTTTGATTGATGCAGTGGCACGTTACGTACCCGGTGTACTTGGACATGATTTATCAGCCCAGCAGGATTCGTTCTCTGATGGATTACTTGATTGTCCGCACTATACCAGACCTGAATACCTGGAAACAAACAAGGTACCCTCAGTCTTACTGAGTGGTGATCATGAAGCGATTCGTAAATGGCGTTTAGAACAGTCTTTAACCAGAACCTGGTTAAGACGGCCTGAATTGTTAAATAATCTAGCTCTGACTGAGGAGCAGGCATTAATGCTGACACGGATTAAATCTGAACACGCATAATGGCTGTGGCAAACGACAGTTAACTAGGACAGAGAGAACAAAATGAGTAAAGTTAATCAAAGCATTATTGCTGAGCTAGAAGCCGAGCAATTAAAAACAGATCTACCAAATTTTTCACCTGGTGACACCGTTGTAGTTAAAGTTAAAGTTATCGAAGGTGACAAAGAGCGTCTACAGGCTTATGAAGGTGTTGTTATTGCCATTCGTAACCGTGGTCTGCATTCTGCGTTCACAGTTCGTAAAATCTCTAACGGTGTTGGTGTAGAGCGTGTATTCCAAACTCACAGCCCAATGGTAGGTCACATAGAAGTTAAGCGTCGTGGTGCAGTTCGCCGTGCGAAACTATACTACTTGCGCGAACGCTCTGGTCGTTCTGCACGTATCAGAGAGAAACTTTAGTTTTTTCAGCGGCTATTTTGCTCAGCAAATCACCGTTGAAAAAAGCCAGCGTTTAAGTCTTATTTATTACGCTGGTTTAGTTTTGAAAAACCTGGCCTTGTGCCGGGTTTTTTGCTACATGGAGGTAGCAAAGTAATTGTGACGGTTCGAAGGGATGTTAAGTGATGCTGTCATGCCATGTTTTAAGCGGTTAATCAGATCCCGGACATATTCAATCCCCGTCATAGTATCCAGATAAGATAATGGTGTTTGATTGCCAAAAATAGCTTGAGGTGTTTTAAGCCAGGTTAGCGCGGTATCTTGAGCGCCGAAATAAACAACGGCTTCATTTTTAACCGACAATAACGCCAATGTGTGTTCGCTTTGCTGGGGAGAGAGTCGCTTTTCTTATCACCCGTAAAATAGCCTCAGCATTAATCATATCGTCAGCATTGCTATATTCTAATGGATACATGTTTATTATCCCTTTGTTCTGACGTTAGTGATTAACACTAACAGGCAATTGGTGCGCATCAGATGACATTTTCCTGATAGTGCGTATAAAATTTATTCAATCACTTGCAAATCACCCAATTGAGCATATTCACGAAACGCCTGGCCATCAAATATCAGCACGTAATGATTAGACTGAGTTAAGGCTGAGCTGGCCGATGGTCTTAGCAGAGCCGCACACTCGCCCCCTTCTCTGCGGGCAGAGCGATATAAAATACCCGATGCCTCTTGTTCTTTGGCCGCAGCCGCAAACTCACCATGGATTTTGTATTGATGGGAAGGGTCTTTTTGACATAAATCAGCACAGTGGCATATGTCGATAAGTTCTTTTTCAAATTGTCCGGTATAACATCTGATCACGGCACTCACCTCACGATCATAACCAAACTGCCGCCAAAACTGGGCGGTATGATATGACCATTCTACAATCGCAGTTTCAGGACTTTCGGAGCAATAATAAGCGCCTTGCTCATCGGTAGAAAAGCGACCATGGCGTGGATAACAAAAAGGGGCCATTAGCGCCCCCCAGCCATCCCCAAATCGAACATCTTGTGGTGAAACCCACATTCCGCAGCTTTTTTAGAAACTGATTTATTTAGATATCCATATTTTTCAACTGCTTAGGTTTATA
>JBLHHD010000476.1:0-3371 GCA_047614605.1 Alteromonadaceae bacterium | reverse complement strand
CTGTTGTTGCAACTCATAGGTTTCAACCGCCCGATTGATGGTCCAAAGCAACTCAATTCGATCAAAAGGTTTAAGAATAAACTGGTAAATATGGGCCTTATTTACCGAGTCAATAATTGCTTCAACGTCAATAAACCCGGTGACAATGATCCGAATAGTTTTAGGCATAATGACCGCCAACTCCTGAAGTAACATCACCCCGGTCAACCCTGGCATTCGTTGATCGCTGATCACCAGACAAACACTTTGCGGGTCGTCCATTTCTTTAATCATTGCCAGTGCTTCATAACCATCACTGGCTCTGAGTAAGTTATAGCGTCCTTCAAGTATCGAAGCCAGGGCAACCAAATTGGCTTCTTCATCATCAACAATCAACACACTGTGTTTTTTCTTTACTTGTTGTTCAGCAGCATCTTCGGCTGCCAACTTTCTGAGTTTGTCTTTGCTGAAAATCGACATTGCCCGCCCCCCCTGAATTAAACATACTGTTCATTATTGTATTGTACAGTGTAAGGCCTTTTTTGTATCTTTGCCTTAATTGGAGCATAGAACTTAGGGTTTTGTGCCAAATTAACCGCGAATGATAAAATCACTTTTAACGGCGGTGTAAGACGCTCTGGTATCTTGACGTTCTTTTTTTTAGCTGGCTTAATTTAAGCCGCATAATTTGTGGTTTTAACGTCCTGTTTACTGGATAATGTCACATTGTTTTCTTAACTGCCTCAAAGGTCCCCCCGATGGATGTAACTGATTTAATAGACGGCCTTAACGACAGACAACGCGAAGCAGTTTCAGCGCCGTTACAAAATATGCTGATACTGGCTGGTGCCGGCAGTGGTAAAACCCGAGTATTAGTACATCGTATCGCCTGGCTAATGCGTATAGAAAAAGTATCTGCCTTTGGTATATTGGCCGTTACCTTCACCAATAAAGCCGCCGCTGAAATGCGTGGCCGGGTTGAACGCATCACCGGCAGTATTGCCAACGGCATGTGGATTGGCACTTTTCATGGACTGGCTCATCGTTTTTTGCGAATGCATTACAATGAAGCCAAGTTACCACAGAGTTTTCAAATTCTCGACTCCGACGACCAGCTCAGAATGGTCAAACGTTTGTGTAAGTCTTTACAATTAGATGAAAAAACCTGGCCAGCAAAACAGTTTCAATGGTATATCAACGGTAAAAAAGACGAGGGTTTACGCCCTGCCCATATTCAGGCGTTTGATCCTAACGAACAAACCATGTTGCAAGTTTATAAAGCCTATCAGGAAGCTTGTGATCGCTCCGGGCTAGTTGATTTTGCCGAAATCCTATTGCGTGCCCACGAAGTACTGCTCAATCATCCAACCGTACTAGCTCATTACCAACAACGTTTCAGTAATATTCTGGTGGATGAATTTCAGGACACCAATGCCATCCAGTATGCCTGGTTGCGACTGCTGACCGGCAATCGCTCTCATATGATGGCCGTTGGCGACGATGACCAATCCATTTATGGCTGGCGTGGTGCCAAGGTCGAAAACCTGCATAGTTTTCTCAAAGACTTGCCTGATGCCAAAACCATTCGCCTCGAACAAAACTATCGCTCTAGCGGTACCATCCTTAAAGCCGCCAATGCACTGATCCTTAACAACAGTGGCCGCATGGGTAAAGACTTGTGGACCGATGGCGAAGATGGTGAGCCTATTTCAGTTTATACCGCCTTTAATGAGCTGGATGAAGCGCGTTTTATCGCCGGAAAAATCAAAGACTGGCTGGCTCATGGCAACAGCCTCAATGATACTGCGATCCTTTACCGCAGTAATGCTCAGTCTCGGGTGCTTGAAGAGGCATTATTGCAACAAAATCTGCCTTATCGTATTTATGGCGGATTGCGCTTTTTCGACCGTCAAGAAATTAAAGATACCCTTGCCTATATGCGCCTGATCAGCAATATCACCGATGATGCCGCTTTTGAGCGGGTGATCAACACCCCCACTCGAGGAATTGGCAACCGTACTTTGCAGCTGGTTCGTGATGCCGCCCGAGATCACGGATATACTCTATCTGAAGCCGCTCACTACTTAGTGCAGAGCAAAGACTTGTCAGGCCGGGCTGCCAATGCGGTTAATAGCTTTTTTGCCCTGCTTGATACTCTTGGTGAAAACACTCGTGACAAAGTGTTGCACGAGCAAGCTGACCTTATTATGCAGCAATCGGGTCTACGGGCCATGTATCAGGCCGAAAAGGGTGAAAAAGGTAAAACCCGGCTCGAAAACATGGATGAACTGGTCACCGCCTGTCGTCAGTATGAACCCCTTGAAGAAGACGAAAACATGTCAGAACTTGATGCGTTTTTGGCTCATGCAGCCCTTGAGGCTGGCGAGTCACAAGCCGATGAGTTTGATGATGCGGTCCAGTTGATGACATTGCATTCGGCCAAAGGGCTCGAATTTTCGCTGGTCTTTATGGCTGGCGTTGAAGAGGGCATGTTCCCCAGTGTTCAGTCCAATGAGGATATTACCCGCCTCGAAGAAGAGCGCCGCCTGTGTTATGTCGGTATCACCCGGGCCAAAGACAAGTTGTATATTTGCCACGCCGAAAACCGGCGTATCTATGGTCAGGAGAAAACCCATCGCCCGTCGCGATTCCTTAAAGAATTGCCCGATAGTTGTATTGAAGAAATTCGCCTGAGTACCAAGGTCACTCGACCTAAGGGCCGTTTTAGTGCAACCGCGAGTCATGAAGCGTTTGAATCCACTGGATTTAACCTTGGTCAACGGGTATCACACCCCAAATTTGGCGAAGGCACCATCTTAAACTATGAAGGCAGTGGGGTTAATTCTATTGTACAAGTGGCTTTTGATGATGTGGGCACCAAAATGCTGATGACCGAGTTGGCTCCACTGACAGCAGTTTGACACACGGGCCCAAATCAAACCGATGCATAGAATCACAGCGTTTAAGCAAGCATTAACCATCAATCACCATAGAGGGTTAATGGTGATTGATGGTCAGTGGGACTGGTGTTTGCAGCAACTCTGCCTATTGCTGGGTGATGAGATCGGTTTTTGGCTAGGTGAGAGGGCAAACGCTGACTTTGCCAGTATCACTGTGCTCAACAACCGTCAAACACGGCATAAGTTGGGGCAAGAGTGTCAGGTATTAGTGATCAATGGATTCTCCGGCATTGATTTAAATGGATTAGGTGCCCTTAGTGGCACCTTAACATCGGGCAGTTTATGCTATTTGCTGTGCCCTGAGCTGGATAGCTGGGCGTTATTGCCTGATCCCCAAAATCAGCACTTTAGTGTTTATCCCCAGCAAACCGACAGCCAAACCAGCCGTTGGGTACGGCATTTAACCCATACCATTAAAGCCGATAAAAATAT
>JBLHHD010000475.1:0-3376 GCA_047614605.1 Alteromonadaceae bacterium | reverse complement strand
ATTTTACTTGTTAAAATGACCACTGACTGCGTTGTTAATTTTGTATGTAGAACAACTATATATTGCAATTAACGCCTTGTCATTGACCATTTTCCCTGCCCAAAATTTAGCTCATTGAATTAATGTAACTGGTATTAATTGTCGGGCAACGCTTTGGTTTGCGAGGCAATAAAAACCCGCATAATCTCCTCAGCCTGTTTTGAATAAACAGGCCATTGTAAATAATTGCCTTGGGTCATGACTATGACCATGTTTTGGTCGGGGAAGATGTTGATGTATTGGCCGCCGTCGCCGTCGGCTGACAGGTAGCGAATGCCGTCTAATTCGCGTAGCCAAAAAAGATAGCTGTAGTCTCCTGCTGCGCTGGTTGACTGGACTTTGAATATTTCGTCTACCCATTTTTTCGGGATAACTTGTTGGTTATTCCATTTGCCCTGATTTAGATAGGTTATGCCGATTTTTAGCATATCGGTGGGGCGCATGAACATTCTTGCGGAGCCTTCGGGGTATCCGTCTGGCTGAGATTGCCAATCGTAATCGGTGATCGCTAATTTGGCATAAAAGTTTTCATCAGCCCATTGCCTAATAGGTTGTTTTAGTTGATGTGCTAAACCTCTTAATAGCATATTTGGCAATGCGCTGTTGTATCGCCACTCTGACTTGGGGCCATGATTTGGCCGATTAAGCACAAACTCGGTGAAGTCTTTGGATTGCCATAATTGGGCTAGGTCATCCTTGCCCCACTCGTCCCATTCAAAACCCGCTTGCATGGTGAGTACATCTTCAATGGTCAGGTTTTTATCATTAAAGTAAGCGTTGTACTGCGGGGGTAAAAAGTCGACCATTTTATGCTTAACGCCAATACCGAGCGGCTCTAATGCAATGCCGATAAGGGTAGCGGTTAGTGCTTTATTGACCGAAGCGACATAGTGTTTTTGATCCCTGCGCCACTGAATATCCGGTTTACTGCTATTGCGGGTGATGTTGTTTTCAAATTCAATGAAGTCATTATTGCCAGCATAATATTGCTCAACCACCAGCAAACCGTCTTTATAGACCAGCAAACTATGCAGTTGCTCGAAGTGCCCCCCAGCGGCTTTATCAAGTAATTGTTGTATCGGCGTAACTGCACAACCAGACAGCAACAACAGCAACAACAACCCAATAAACCCCATCAACGATTAAGCTTATTAAGCAACTGAGCCCGCAATTGACGAGCAGCTAACTCATCGGTAGGTGCCAGATCACCATGCTTTTGCTCAGGAATATGCGCCAAAGCATCATCGTCCGGGTTAAAAACGTAATGATTAAAAATACCTGCCCAGGCTTTACGTTGTTCAGGGGGTAAACCACGGATACTCAACAAGCCATGGCGTAAAGCGTCCATCGGGGCGCCCATAAAGGGTGGCGTTTTTCGCCACCAATAGTTAATCAGTAAATTGAAACTGTCCAATGCCTCAACATGATGCCACCACATGCTCGGAATAAATAGGGCATCGCCGGGTTCAAGCTCGGCCATCTGAGCGTGTTGTAAAGCGTCGGCAAATTTGGGATAACGGCTAAAATCTGGCTGGGCAAAATCCACTAGGCTAATTGACTGCCCTGCTGGGGTAAAGTCGATAGGTCCCGCATAAAGGTTGACTAGCTGATGAGGAGGAAACAAGGTAAATCGTCGTTTGCCAGCAACTACACAAGCGATATTATCAGGCACGTCATAATGCGCAGCAACACAGGTTTGATTGCCAATCCAGGCGCTGGTTAGTGGTTCAATCTGCCCAAAATCTAAATCATTATGGGCTTTAAAGCCGGGTAAACACTGCTCTACAGAGGTTGAACCAACATAAATGGCTGCAGGAATTGTGTTAGCCTGCTGTAAGCCAATTTGCACCAGCAATCTGTCTAAAACATCGTCTAACACCAACCGCTTACGCTCAAAGTTAAAACCGCTCATGTCGTCGTTGTAAAAAAAGCGGCCTTTGATTTTCGGCTCACCGAGCATGGCATTCACCGGGTTGGGCTGACAAAACTGACGTACGTAATCAACGGGTTTGGTGGCCTTTACTGCGGGCCACTTACTGACCAGTCCTTTTAACACTAAAGGCTGGGTTGATGTTAAAACCGCTTCAGGCAAGTCGTTTGGCTGACAACCATTAACAACCTTTACCTGTGTATCAATATTTAGCATTTGTGCATTAACTCTTGACCCTTAAGGAATGATTTTTCTTTTCAATCATTACCGGGATGTTGTTTTGCGAAGCAATCATCATGTAGATGTGTTGCAAATATCCCTGCTGATGCAGTTTTGCCAATTCTACCGTCCCTAGAGCTGCCAGCTTTTCTTCGTTGATGGTGTAAAAACCCACCAGTTCGATATCGCTGTTATCTTCAAGACTGATTTTTAAGGTAAACGCTTCGAGCAGGTTAAATTCAATCAGCAAGTCGGCAAAGGTTTTGCTCTGTTCGGTGCCGTTGTATATTTCGAGCAGTATCGAGTTGATTTCTTCCAGATAAGGGCTGTTGCCACCGTGCGCTGAAAATATTGGATGACCCTGGGTTTGACTAATTCGCGGGCTGTCCATATCAATATGTACGACCGGGTTTTGACTGCTCACCCCATCTTCAACGACGTTTTGAAACCCGATTAAAAACGGGCGACGTTTGATGGTTAAAGGAATATAAGCCCCGTCCCAGCCTTGCTCAGTAACAAACAGGTTTTCGTTGTCGGCAAACCCTAATAAAGCAATCGCTTCAAACTGAGCCGTTTGGCTGTTTTTACGCAAGAAAATCGGATAGTCACTCTGCAATTGACGAAATTCGTCGGCAAATGCCACCGTGTAGCTGATATTGTCACCCAGTTCAGCTGAAAACCCGGGTTTGATACGCAGATCTTTATGGCTAATATTGTCCAGCAATACATGGTTTGTCATGGCTTTTCCCGTTAAATCGTTGTCGTTAAACTTTGTCTTTAAATAATAGTTATTAAATTTTAGCCAAACCGTATTTGATAATTTTGTTGATCAAAGCCCGGTTAGTCTCTAACGCGCCCACCAACTGCTCGGTACGTTTGGTATTTTCAATAAAGTGTCGATGGGCATCTTCGCTGTTATCAGACACTCTACTCGTTGCACTTGGCAAGGTCTCAAACCCCATACCATAGAGCACATATTGGTAACTGGCGGATGGAAACACTTCATCCGTCTGGGTAAAGTCCTGATGCCATGGACTCTGATAACGCCATAAGCTCAACAGCTCTTGCAAGCTATCAGGGATAGTGGCTGTATCGGTATTATCCAGCCAAAAATCCGAGTCGCGGCGTTGACTAAGCACATAATGAAGCTTTAAAAAATCGATGACCCGATCCCAGCGATACAAAAAC
>JBLHHD010000474.1:0-3379 GCA_047614605.1 Alteromonadaceae bacterium | reverse complement strand
AACAACCCATCGTCCAAAGTACTTAGTAATACTCCCTGCTCCCCCAAATCGAGTATTGAGGTGATATAACTGCGATATAATGCGGTACCCAACCCCATTCTTTCGAGGGTTTTACCGTTGATTTTATATACCCCACGGGTGGTACCAATCCAGCTGCTATCGTTTCTGTCCATCACAAAGGTGATGTTTTTTGAATCAAAACGGGCGTTAAACCGATAGGGCATCAACCGATCATCATGATATTGGTATAACCCCTGAGAGGTACCCAACCACAAACCTTGATCTTTGCGCCTGACAATGACACGAATATTAGACCATTGAATAGGCTCCAATGCTCTGGGAATAGTGATATAACCGTCCTGATAAACCAGCAAACCACTTTCAGTGGCCAACAAAATACGATCTTCGATAAACGCCATACCATAGATGTTTTGACGGTGCAAAATATCGGCAGCGACTACCGATTCAAAATGTCCGGCTTCGTCCAGTGTGCCAACGCCTCGTTGGGTACCAATCCACAATTTACCATCGGGACCTTCAGTAACACTGCTGATTGCCCTTGATGGCAGATTTTTTGGCTGATGCCGGGCAATGCTACTGACACTGGCTCGCCATAAACCATCGCTGTTGCTCGCCAGCCAGATATTACCATCACGATCTTCGAAGATATCGGCAAACCACGGTGAGTGCCCTAGTTGTTCGGCAACGATTGGCTGCCATTTTTTGCCACTTTTACGATAGAACAAGCTGCCAAAGGTAGATAACCACAAGCCATTACGACTGTCTTTAACAATTTTATAAACCGGTATTTCCTGACCTAACGGCAGTATTTCTTTTTCAATTTTATCCTGCTCCGTCACCCTAAACGCGCCAGCTTCGGTGGCTAAAAACAACCCTTCGGTTGAAGAGTAATATAAATCGTTGACGTTAGACTGGCTGATGTTATTCGCCAAAGTGATATTTTTGATGATTTCGCCCGCTTTTAGCAGGTATATAGCCGTATCGGTAACGACCCAGGTGCCTACCTCAGACACTTCAATTTTCTGTACCTCTCCTAGTACGTCTTTAATTTTACTGATACTTTTATCGACAATTCTAAACAAACCACCGGCGGCCACCAGCACTTCTTTTTCTGGCGTTTCGGTGATGTCGGTCACTTCATCAAGGATAAAGTAATTAGCAAAACGCAAATTGGCCGGATCGACCCCGGACAAGCCAGATTTAGTGCCTACCCATAGGTAACCCGTTGAATCGATGAAGACTTTATTGATGGCATTACTGACCAGCGTTTTATTGTTTTGGGTGTTAAAGATATCGAACTTGTTGCCATCAAAACGATTGAGGCCAAAGAGTGAACCCACCCAGATGTAACCCATTCGATCCTGGGCAATCGTACGGACAGATTGCGAAGATAAGCCATCTTGTGCTGTCCACTGTTTAACATCATAGTCATACATCGACACTTCAGCTGCCGCATTGGCAAGTCCGGCAAACAGTGCGCCGTTAAAGCTCAGCGCTATAAATATAACTATCAGAAAACGACGGATAATCGGCCCCCCCATAAGATTGCCCTTTAAATCAGTGTAAGTACCAAATGCAATACAATCAACGAAAACAGCCCGGCGATAATATCATCTATCATAATACCGAACCCACCTTGAACCTTACGGTCCACATAACCAATCGGCCACGGCTTAACAATATCAAAAAAACGAAACAAGCCAAAACCAAGCAATATATTCAACCAGGTCGCTTCAACCAATGTCATGGTCACTAAAAAACCGGCGATTTCATCCCAAACAATCGCCCCGTGATCGTGTACGCCAATATCTTGCGCACAACGGCCACAAATCCAAATACCCACCACCGATATCAACAAGGTCACGCCAATATAAACCATTGGTGTCGCCATTGCTGATAATAATAGAAAAATTGGCACTGCTACCAACGTCCCCCAAGTGCCCGGTGCAGGTCTCATCAGTCCGGCGCCAAACCCCAGCGCCAAAAAATGATGAGGTTTAGTTAAATCAAAACGCGCCCTGACCTGTTCATCAGACATCGGCTTATTCATTTTTATTGCTATTATCGGGCACGTCAGCGGCTAAGCTGTCTTGAGAAAAATGCTCAAACCCCGATAATTCAAGTGTGATGGGGTTGTTATCCCTACGTAATTCAAGGCGGCCACTTTGTCCCATTATCTGTCCAATACACGTCAATTTAACCCCGTAGTGGGACATGCCAACATCCAGCGCTCCTCTTTTGTCTTCAGGCACGGTGAACAACAATTCGTAGTCATCACCTGCCCCCAAAGCAAATTCGAGATAACGGGATTCATCTACCGAATTCATCAACGCATCAGACAAAGGTAACTGCTCAACGTGCACCACAGCCCCGACAGCGGATGCCTCAAGTACATGCCCGAGATCGGCCAGCAGGCCATCAGAAATATCAATAGCGGCAGAAGCAACCTCACGCAGCGCCTGAGCAATCGCCACTCTTGGGGTCGGATAATCTAAACGGTTGTGAATAAAAGCCTGATATTTGAGCGGTAAGGTATGATTGTTTTTAATTGCATCAACAGCCACCCCGGCATCACCAAGAGTGCCTGTGACATATATCCAGTCGCCAGGTTTTGCGCCACTGCGGGTTAACGCTTTACCCTTAGGGATTAACCCCTTGGCACTGATGGTAATGGCCAACGGCCCTTGTGTGGTATCACCACCTACCACCTGAACATTATAATATTCACAGATTTCAAAGATACCGTCGGTAAATGCCTTAACCCAGGTCTCGTCAATTTCGGGCAGGGTAACCGCGATAGACAACCAGGCAGGCTCTGCCCCCATTGCCGCAATATCACTTAAATTAACCGCTACAGCCCGGTGCCCCAATGCGCGGGGATTAATATCAGCAAAAAAGTGGACACCACTCACCAATGTATCGGTGGTCACCACCAACTGGGCGTTTTCAGGAATATTGATGACAGCCGCATCATCGCCAATACCAATAACAACGTCTTTTCGGGTTAATCCCCGATCAGCAAAATAACGTTTAATCAGTTCAAATTCTTTCATTTGTCAACCTGTTTAAAACTTGCTTAAAATCTGCTCAAAATCTGTTTGGCATTCGCTTTGTGCGTTAAAGATCACGCTTGATGAATTTTAGCGCTTTATCCAATACACCGTTAACAAACTTGTGACTATCCTCAGCACCAAAGACTTTAGCCAGCTCAATCGCTTCATTGATTGCGACTTTAACAGGTACGTCGGTGCGGTATTTTAGCTCGTAAGCACCTAAACGGACAATCGCTTTTTCAACCAGGTCGATATCCTTAAAAGGACGATCCAGGTGCGGACGAATGATATCGTCAAGTTTATCC
>JBLHHD010000473.1:0-3382 GCA_047614605.1 Alteromonadaceae bacterium | reverse complement strand
ACGATTTACACTTTGCCAAACGCACACTCAATTCACTGGTATTAAAAAGTAATGGCCCCTATGACAGAAGTAAAACCGTGATACCACTGAGTATATTAAGCAGTGTAAAAAACGAACAAGGGGTTGTTGATATTGTTGCCTTCTCAAATCAGCAACTCAATAATAATCAGGGGGTGAGTAATATCAACATCACCACAGCACAAGAGATAAAGGTAGCCGGTATCCGAGCCTATCAAATCATTGCCGATGCTATTGATGACAAAAGCGCCAGCCCGATAATTATCTATCAGACAATCGCCTTTCAACCCAAACGCTACTTGTTGATTTTGGGGATTTCTGCCAGATCACAGGCTCAGCAATTTTTACCTCAATTTAAGCAGGTCACTGATAGTGTGAGTTTTCACAAGGGGTAAATATTAGTACGATACGCCGCAGGCAGCGACATAAAATGTCAGCACTTCGGGCAACAAACATAATTTGTCACTACAGGCCTGAAGGTGAAGGTTGATTCGCTTACCCTGGTTTTGATTATTTGATTGGTTTTGCTGAATCAGACTTAATGAAAATTGACCGTCATAAACACTTAAGGGTTGTTGTTGAAAACCTAAAGTGGTGATTTTACCCTCAGGGTAGTTTACTTTATAGCGGGTATCCGGCGACTCAAAGCTCACTTTCGTGGCTTTGAGATGATTTTGCAGTGGTGTGGCCGAGTTAACATGCCAGCCTGGTTGCAGGTGTAAATCAAACGTCATGTTTTGCGCACCGGTTTCCTTACCTATACAGGCAGTATGAAGCGGGTGGTTGTTAAGCGTAACCCGCCCTCGCCCACCGGCAAAATATTGCAGATCATCATTCACTTTATTATCAAACTGGTTGATAACCTTGGCTGCGGTCAAATGATTAAGCCCGGCTAATTGCACCCTGCCCTTTAAATAATTAATCGATTGTTTGAGCTGCTGTTTAAACTCGACCTCCCCAGTACGCCGCCATAAGTCTTGCAATACTTCAACCATCACCGCGGCGGGGGCCAGTAACTCAGTATCTTTGGCCGGTTTTAAGTTAACCTGCAAGGCACTTTTGAGGCCCTTATCGGTCATGAAAAAACCCTGATCAGCCGCTTTAAACTTAATCAACGCTACTTTCGCCAACTTTACCGCTCTTAGTAACCAAACAGTGTCCTGTGAAATATCAAACAACTCCAGCATCGCTTTAGCAAAAAAAGCATAATCATCCAAAGCACCCGGCTCGCCACTTACCTGCCCCAACAAAGTAGCACGGTTAAGCTGGCGTTGTGACCCAGTAAAGCGTTGTGACTCACTATAGTGCTTGCTCCACAAGGTTTGAGCCACATCAAACGCCAGCGTTTTTAGCGCTTCGTCACCAGTCACCTGGTAAGCCTCTGCCAGCCCCCATACCGCCAGTGCATTCCAACTGGTCAATATCTTTTGGTCAATCATCGGTCTTTTTATTGTTGCTCTAAAGGCGCTTAACTGAGAACGGATTGCGTGTGCTGCTGGTGAAT
The DNA here is from genome assembly GCA_047614605.1 of Alteromonadaceae bacterium. GTDB lineage: Bacteria > Pseudomonadota > Gammaproteobacteria > Enterobacterales > Alteromonadaceae > JABSOG01. Next base: position 1,860 of record JBLHHD010000473.1, on the reverse strand, counting down.
TGGGATGGTTAAAATAAACCACCTTACGTTGCCCCTGATGCAACGCAAACGTCTTTAAACCTGCCGCTTGTTTTTGCTCCGGGCTAAGCGGTTGTAGCTCCTGTGCAGTCCAAGAATAATACTTACCATCTTCGCCCTGATAGTCAGCATCAATGGCGCTGTATAAGCCCTCGGTTGGCTGATACAGCCACTGGCGTAAAAAGTCACTTATACCTTTAATTATCCGGTGATAACGTTGATCGCCAAATATTCTGGCCGCCTCACTATAAACCAACAGTAGTTGCCCCTGGTTATACAACATCTTTTCAAAATGAGGCAATTGCCACTGCCTGTCGGTGGAGTAACGGTGAAAGCCGCCATTAACCGGGTCATACAAACCTTTAGCAATCATCTGATCAAGCTGTAATTGCAATAAACGCCCCTGCTTAGGATCACCACTGCGGGTAAACTGATCGAGCAAAAACAGCATCATCGCTTCGTTAGGAAATTTGGGTACACCAGCGAAGCCGCCATAAACCGGATCGAGTCGTTGCACCAGCTTATTCGCCGTTTGCTCCAGCTTATTGGCCGGCCATTGAACCTCCGTTGGGTTTTGCTGGCTTTTATCAATCAATGCCATAATGCTGGCCGCATTTTGATTAAGGTTACCTTGATTAGTTTGCCATAAATCAGTCAGCCGTTTTAGCAGCCCGATTAGCTTGTCATGAGCCAAAAATGAATTAATGAACACCGGTTCACCTTTATCATTAAGCACCGCAGTTATCGGCCAGCCTGAGCTACCAGTGGCAATTCTTAACGCATCGGTATATAACTCGTCAACCGCCGGCTGTAACTCCCGGTCCACCTTAATGGCAATAAAATGCTGATTGATAAGCGCCCCAATATCTTTTTTAACAAAACTGTCCTGCTCCATCACATGGCACCAGTGACAGGTTGAATAACCAATGGACAAGAAGATGGGTTTATTTTGCGCTTTGGCCAGCGCGAACGCATCAACCGACCAGGCTCGCCAATTAACAGGGTTAGTGGCATGACGAATAAGGTAAGGTGAGTTTTCAAGGATAAGGGCATTAAGGTAAACGTTCTTTTGCTTATCAGCGGTTACCCGCTCAGCAAAAAAAGCCTGTTTGGTTTGATAAACTTCACTTAATTGTTGTAACTGCTGGGCTGTCATTGCACTTTTGGGCGGGATTAAAACCTGGGCCTGAAGGCTAGTCGTCACCAGTAATAAACCAATCAGTAGGCACTTAATCACGGTTAATCTCATATTTGATCACTAATGTTTGGTTAGCTCTAACCCCTTTTACTGTTTGGCGTTGACCATTAGGCCATTTAACCAATACGGTGACTTTATCTTGCTGGTTTAAACCAATATGCTGCACTTTGGGATGAACAGACATATAACCGGTAGATCCTTGAACCAACCGCCAACGATGGGTCTGCTCTTTAGTTGTTACAATGATTTGCGCACCAATGGCATCAAGATTAACGCCCTTATCGGGTGCCCCAATCAATTTAATTTTAAGCCAGTTACGCTTGAGTTTATCGGTATTGTTAAGATACACCACCGCCTTTTCATGGTAGTTATTCAGTACCATATCAAGGTCGCCATCCATATCAATATCCAGATAAGCAGCACTGCGTGAGTTGCCCAGCAAATCTGCCCCACTTTCTTTTGAGCGATTATTCAAGCGGCCATTATCGTTAACAAAAAACACATTAGACTCCTTGGTCGCAACCGGGATATAAACGTTTTTACTTTTGTTTTGAAGCGGATCGGTGTAATAGCGGTTTTCGTTACCGTACAGATTAAACTCATTCATGCCGTTAAGCACATAAAGGTCGTCATCACCATCATTA
>JBLHHD010000472.1:0-3384 GCA_047614605.1 Alteromonadaceae bacterium | reverse complement strand
TAAACACCCCGAAGTGTTAGTCTCTGATGCGCTTTTGGTGATCAACCATGCCACCACTGATGACCGAATCAAAGTGATAGTGCTTGATTTAAAAGGCATGAGCAGGTCTGGACTGAACAAACTTAAAGTCATTGGCAGCGCACTGGAACAATTTAAAGCCGCTGGCAAAAAAATCATTGCCATTGGTGACTACTACAGCCAAAACCAGTATTACCTCGCCAGCTATGCCGATGAGATCACTATGAACCCAATGGGCGGCATTCTCATTGACGGCTACAGCCGCTACAGCCTCTATTACAAAGAAGCGTTTGCCAAACTTAAAGTCACCCAACATATTTTTAAAGTCGGCAAATTTAAATCTGCCGTTGAACCGTATATTCGCGAAGATATGTCACCAGAGGCAAAAGAAGCTAATATCGCCTGGTTAGACGAATTATGGACGGTTTACAAAACTGATATTGCCGCCAGACGTAATATGTCAGCCAGTAATTTTGACGAAAACCTCGATGATTTGATCACTAAACTAAAAGTCGTTGACGGTGACTTTGGCCAATATGCACTTACAAACCAATGGGTTGACTCGCTTAAATCAAGAGAACAAATACGCCAGCAGTTGATTGAACTGGTAGGTGATGACGGCGATGACAATTTTGAACAGGTAAACTATAGCGATTATTTGTCAGTGGTTAAACCTCCCTTTGCTTTTGATAATCCGATGCTTGATAAGGTAGCTGTAATTGTCGCACAAGGGGTTATTCAGGACGGTCACCGTAAATCTGGTGAAATTGGTGGCGACAGTACTGCTAAGTTACTCAGAAAAGCCCGTTTGGACGATACAGTTAAAGCGGTTGTTTTACGTGTAGACAGCCCCGGTGGTTCGGCCTTCGCCTCAGAGATCATTCGTCAAGAAGTCGAAGCCCTTAAAGCACAAGGCAAACCGGTAATTGCCTCGATGGGTTCAGTAGCCGCTTCAGGGGGTTATTGGATATCAGCAACGGCTAACGAAATTTGGGCCTCACCTACCACTATCACCGGTTCCATTGGTATTTTTGGGATGTTCATGACCTTTGAAAATTCATTAAAAACCATCGGTATTTCGAGTGATGGCGTTGCCACCACCGAAATGGCCGGTATTTCGTTATTACGCCCGCTAAATCCTAAAATTGGTGATGTGATCCAGCTTAATATCGAAAAAGGTTATCAGCGTTTTCTTAATCTGGTCGCTCAAGGGCGTGATATGACACCAGAGGATGTCGATAAAATTGCTCAAGGTCGTGTCTGGACAGGCACTATGGCACTAAAACTTGGTTTGGTAGACAAGCTGGGGACTTTGGATGATGCCATCGTAGCCGCGGCTGACATGGCAAGTCTGAAAACCTATGACATCAAAGTGATAGAGCAAGCGTTGTCGGCTAAAGACAAGTTTTTCCGCGAGTTGTTTGGCAATAGTGATGCCAGTGCTGATAACTCAGGCAATGCGCAATCTTTTGGTGTTCAGGCCATGATGCAAATGCTTGATCAGCAATTATCGGTGATCGGCCAGTTTAACGATCCGCAACACGCTTATGTTCATTGTCAGGTTTGTGATATTCAGTAAATTTTATAACCCCTTCGGGTAGGGAAAACAAAAGTGATCTACCTGAAGGGGAACCCCAGAAACTGACAGTGCCCTCTTTTTATCTATGACTTAAGTACCCGGTTCACGGATAAACCCCTGCTATGCCACCACTCAAGCGTAATGGGCCTATCGCCATTAGCGGTAAGGCAGATAAGCTCAATTTTAGCATTCCATTAAAAGCTCAAGCAACAAGGCAGTTGTGGTTATCACGCGATCCTCGACTCTGCTAAGCAGCTGATTCAGTTAAGGTTCAGCCGCTGCTGTTAAACTACCTGATAACTTTTTAAGTAGCGATTAACCTTTAAGCGAATATTTTAATGACAAAATCAATCACCACGTACTTTGTGACTTTGCTGGCTTTAATCACCCTGCTGGCTTTTGCACCTGCTCAAGCTATCACGGCTCAAACAAATCCCTATCAAATGATCCAACAGGTTGCGGATACAACGTTTAAACGTATTAACCAAGACCAATCAATCATTAAACAAGACCCCAATCACCTTAAAGCTATCGTTATACAAGAGCTGATGCCCTATATTGACAGTCGCTACGCCGCCAAAGTGGTGTTATACAAAATCAAAGCGTCAAAAGCAGACAAAGAAGCTTTTTATCAGGCATTTGAGCAATACCTAATCACCATTTATGCCACTGTGTTTGCCAAATACACCGATCAGGAAGTCGTTTTTGACCCCGCACAATCTATCGAAGGCAAAAGGGTTGTTACCGTCAAAAGCCGATTGGTTGAGCCAGGTAACCCGGATATCAATATTGATTTTAAAGTGCGTAAAGACAAAAAAACCGGCCAATGGAAAGCCTATGATCTCAGAGCCCTTGGCGTTAGTCTGCTCGACAGCAAAAAGGCCGAATTAAAAGCGCTGTTACGCAAGCAAGACGGCGTTAGCAATGTCGCCAAACGGTTACTCGAAAAAGCCAATGCCAATATAATCCCCAGTGCAACAAGTCAAAAACTCTAATCTTTAAAACACCAAAAGACCAAACTCTGGTCTTTTGGTGTTTTGTCGTTGATACCCCCCTCCATGAACCGTCCCTATTTAGTTTAAATACCCAGTATACAAACCTGGATTTAATACAGACTTTGGCTATTACAAAAATAATTACAATGCGAATAAAAAAGTGTTTCAGCACAACAATCAGGTCCACAGCGCTTTGGCAGATAACATTAAACATACCACATAAATCAACACTGAAGGGGGTTTATGGGTGGGCACCGATAGTGGTGGCCTGAGTAAATATAACCCTCAAAACGACCGCTTTGAACATTTTAGAGATGACAAAAGCAACCCTCAGGACAGAACAGTGGCTTTGTATCATAGCCGTTCGACAGCGTCTATGGTTAGTGGGGTTACGCCGGATTGGGCAGGTACTGAGAGAATGCAGACCAAATAATCTGGTAAGGGTCAGGCAAGTTCGTGGTTGTCTTCAACTAACTACGAACGCTGCAAACTGATGATTTGTTTATTTTGGTTAGAGACCCTGTCAACTAACCCTGAGATCACCTTGTCCTTGATAAGCTCACGAATTTTACCAGGCAAGCTGACAAAACTGTCACGATCGATTTTTAATACCAGCATATCGGTTAATGAGGTTACCGTAGCGGTGCGCGACTCATTGCAGAAAAACCCGACTTCACCAATAAACTGCCCCGCTTTTAATAAAGCGACCTGATGACCTGACTGCCAAACAGTGGCTTGACCAGAAAGAATAATATAAAAAGAAGGCCCATGAGTACCCTGAATGATAAAATT
>JBLHHD010000471.1:0-3387 GCA_047614605.1 Alteromonadaceae bacterium | reverse complement strand
GATCGTAATAGTCAGCTATTACAGCTTGATACCTTGATTGGTGGTTATGAAGAGTTTTGCGAATTTGATCAAAACCAGTTCAAACTAATTGAACCACTGCGAGCCATGCGCATTATCAACTATATGGCCTGGCTGGCAAAACGTTGGGATGATCCGGCCTTCCCACGTAATTTCTCGTGGTTTGCAGAAGACAAATACTGGGAGCAACAAATTTTAGTCTTAAAAGAACAGATGGCCGTACTTGATGAACGGCCATTGAGTTTGATGCCATAAACGTAAACACATTGGTATATCGCCAAGTCACCCCAAAACAAATCCAGCCAGTGACTGGCGGCTTAATCTGAGTTACGATAGACAGGGTCTGAAAAAACTTTTTACACTTTGATTGTTTACAAAATAGCAAAAATTTTTAACCTTGTGGTAATCTAGTGCGCTTACACCTAATTATTAATCGGAAAAAATCATGAAAAAAATCGCAGTATCATTTGTTGCCTTACTTTTTAGTACACTGATGTTTAACGCATCGGCAGTACTTCAATTCCAGGAAGGCACTCATTACGAAGTGATCAATAAAACCGCCAGCAGCAAACCTAACGTCACTGAGTTCTTCTCATTTTACTGTCCTCATTGCTACAAATTTGAATTTGTTGCCAAAGAAATCGAAAAACAATTACCTGAGGGCGTAACGTTCAAGAAAAGCCACGTTGATTTCATGCGCACCACATCAATCGAAACCCAGCAAGCCTTGTCTCGTGCCATGATAGCCGCTGAAAAATTCAAGATGGGTCATAAAATGACTGATGCTATCTTCAAATATATCCACAAAGACAAGAAAAACTTTGCCAACGTTGAAGACATCTATGCATTAGCGGCTGCCAATGGTATCGACGGTGAAAAGTTTACCAAAGCAATGAACAGCTTCACGGTTAAAGGGGCTGCCAGCAAAATGAAAAAAGCTCAGGAAGACCTGTCTAACAGCCGGGCTTTAACAGGCGTACCAATGTTTGTTGTTAATGATAAATACAAAGTGATCAGCAAAGAATTAAAATCAATGGAAGACTACCAGGCATTGGTACAATTCTTATTGACCTTAAAAGACTAATCGTTATGTAAGTTAACCTGCTTCTTACACTGTATATAGTGCATTTATAGTAAGTGCACTATATAAGTTAAGGATTATTTATAGGGTCTACAGCAGCGAAGCGCCGATATGTTGAACCACCCTTCACGAATTAAAACAGCAAAGCAACGGAAATCATTGTAACCATGGAAAAAATACGGTTCAGCAGTTGCCTGCTCGGTGAGCTCATTAAATATGATGGCAACAGTAAACCACTTAATAACCCCCACAATCACCCGCTGGTATTACGACGGGCTTTTAATTAGTGTCTGCCCCGAGGTTAGTGGTGGGTTATCTGTTCCTCGGCCTGTCGCTGAGTGACCACGAAATGTCATCAATAAGACACCACAAGTCATAACCCTGTCAGGACAAAATGTTACCGCTCAATTGAATCAAGGTGCCGCTATTGCACTTAAAAATGACCGCGTACACATCACAACTAAAGTAACACCGACAATCAAACAAAGAGATCTATTTGAAAACAGCAACAAAGTTCCAGCAAAATAAAACTGAAACCCGTCAAATACTAAATCTGGCGGTACCGGCTATCATTGCTCAACTGGCACAAATGGGCATGGGGGTTATTGATACCATCATGGCTGGTCACCACAGTGGTGAAGCGTTGGCCGCTATTGCTATTGGCATTAACCTGATGAATCCGGTAATTGTTTTTGTTATTGGTATACTGTTGGCGTTAAACCCGATGGTCGCTCAGCTCAATGGTAAAGAAGACTGGGCAAAAATTCGGGTTTTATTTCAAAGCGGCATGGTGCTGGCGTTACTGCTGGTGATCCCCAGCTTTATTATCTTGCGCTCTTTGGAGCCAGTATTAAATATTATCGGCCTGGACAGTGCGATCATTCCCGTAACCCAAGGTTACCTTGAGGCCATTTCGTGGGGGCTGCCGGGACTTTACTTATTCTTGGCGCTACGGTTTGCCAACGAAGGGTTATTTTCTAACAAAGCCATTATGCTTATTGCCATTTCAGCCCTTCCTTTAAATGTGTTGTTTAACTACTGGTTTATGTATGGTGGACTGGGGGTGCCCGCAATGGGGGTAGTAGGTGTTGGTTGGGCAACTGGCATCATCTACTTCTATATGTTTGTCGCACTACTACTATTTACCCTGCGCACTCGACGTTACCGTCATATTGGTATTTTTAACCAACAGTTAAAACCCGACTTTGCAGCCATAAAAGAAACCATTGAGCTGGGCGTGCCAATTGGTCTTTCGATTGGTTTGGAGGTGGCATTGTTTGCCGCCGTAGGATTAATGATAGGTTCTTACGGCATTGCTCAAATTGCCGGTCATCAAATCGCCATTAATATTGCTTCTTTAACTTATATGGTGCCTTTAGGTCTGTCTGTTGCGATCACCTCCAGAGTGGGATATCACATTGGACGAGACCAGCCATTACAAGCCAAAAGCTCCGGCTATCTGGGGATCATCATGGCCTTGTGTCTGATGGTTTGTTGTGCCACATTACTTATCCTTTTTCCAAACTTATTCGCCAGCTTTTATAGCGAAGATACTGCGGTTATCACCGTTGCCAGTCAATTATTGTTTTTTGCCGCCTTGTTTCAGCTCTCAGATGGTATCCAGGTTGCCTCCATGGCAGCGCTGCGAGGGATGAAAGACACCCGAATACCCGTTTATATTAGTGCTTTTTCATATTGGGTTATTGGTTTTCCGGTCGGTTATTGGTTTGCCGAAGTGCAAGGGTATGGCGTAAAAGGCTATTGGATTGCCATGATCAGCGGTCTTTTCATTGCCGCTATTTTACTTACCAGTCGCTTCATTAGTGCTATCAATCGCTTAACCAGTCACTGGCTTGACAACACCCCATTGAGCAGTGATTAAATAACCAACACCAGACGTTGTAGGAAATGGTCTTAAATCAACCAAAGTAGATAAAAAAACACCATTTACAGGGTTATTTTTGACCATTAAAAATCAAATAATCGTTCGGATTACTGGTCAGATCAGTAAAACAAGTTCAATATAAACATGATGTTATCATCACCCTTGGTGTTTCCATGTAACCTATATAGCTAATAATGCGAACAAACCCCCTTTTGATAAAAAAGATCTATTAGGATCCGTCAAGTTTTAATGTCATAATCTGCGTTTGGGAAGGTGGGTTTGTGTGGTCACATCAGCTCATCTATCGACAAAACAGGGAAGTGACTCCGGGTAGTTCAGGAAATATGATAAAAATCAATTGCAATGACCCTGTTGCAATGGCGAGCGAATGGTTTATCATTTG
>JBLHHD010000470.1:0-3389 GCA_047614605.1 Alteromonadaceae bacterium | reverse complement strand
TGCTTAAACCCTAACAAATAAAGAAAAGCAATTATGACGATGCAATTTATAGATACACTTGAATTTGGCGAAGCCGGGGTGATGACTGTGGAAAAAACCGATAAACCCATAGCCAAACCCGGTGAGTTGCTGGTTAAAGTTAAAGCCATTGGGGTTAACCGGGCTGACATATTACAAAGGCAGGGTAAATACCCGCCACCTAAAGGCGAAAGTGCTATTTTGGGCCTCGAAGTGTGTGGTGAAGTGGTTTCTGGTTCTTATTTAGATGGTGACTGGACAGGTAAAAAAGTGTTTGGTTTGGTCGCTGGTGGCGCTTATGCCCAATATTGTGTGTTACGTGCCGAGCACGCCTTTGAATTACCCGATAACCTTAATTTTGTTCAGGGGGCGGCGGTGGCGGAGGTTTTTCTCACTGCTTTTCAGTCGCTTATCGCGATTGGTCAGTTAAGTGCTGGGCAAACTGTATTGATCCATGCTGGTGCCAGTGGGGTTGGTAGTGCGGCGATTCAGCTAGCCAAGGCCGTAGGCGCTAAGATTGTAGTTACTGTTGGCAGTGATGACAAGAAAGCTTTTTGTCAGCAGTTGGGCGCTGATTTGGCGATTAACTATCATCAGGCTGATTTTGTTAGTGTCATCAAAGAGCATAAAATAGCGGTTAATCTGGTGGTTGATTGTATCGCTGGTGAATATATTAACCGGGATATTAATGTGCTGGCGATAGATGGCAAAATTGTTATTTTGGCGATGATGGGCGGGCGTTTTGTCGAGTCGCTGGATGTGGCAAAAATGCTTGGCAAACGGTTATCTATCCAAGCCTCCACCTTACGTAATCGCTCTGATGACTACAAAACCGAGTTGATTAATCGGTTTACTGAACAATTTTACCCGTTAATTGCTGATGGTCGCCTTGAACCGGTGGTAGATAAAGTGTTTGATTTTGCGGATGTGGTGTCTGCTCATCAATATATTGAGGGTAATTTTAATAAGGGTAAGGTGGTTTTATCAGTTAATCAGCATTGATCAGTTTTTTGACCTTTTTTATCTTATTGTTGCCTTTAACTTGCCATAATTGATTACAATACTTAACACTAACACTGTCTTTATTAATAAAGGGAAATCTCATGGCGAACCTGATGCGCAGCGGCCATATAGCAAAATGGGGTCGATTGCTGAGCCTTGTTGTTTTAACGAGTTTATTTATTGGTTGCTCAGCAGAGGACAAGGCCAAAACCGAGGCTGTTAGGGATGGTGAGAACCCCGAAGTCGTCTTTGATTTGGCTCGTGTGCAGCAGGATTATCAGGGTCAACCGCTTAAGGTTTTGGACATTTCAGAGCGCACTAAAGAGGGGCGTAACGCACTAGCCGTTACTTTGTCTGTGCCATTAGACCCGAGTAAAGATCATCAGTCTTATTTTAATGTCAGTGAAAAAGGCGGCGGTATTGTTGATGGGGGCTGGGTGCTGGATAAGTCCGGTAAAATCGCCTGGTTTTCGCAGACCAAACCTAAAAGCGCTTACGAAGTCACCGTTTATCAGGGGCTTAAAGCCGCCAACAATGCCAGCCTCGGGCAAAATGCCAACGCTCAAATCACCACTCGCGATTTACAACCTTCAATTAACTTCGATACTAATGGCGCTTTTTTAGCTAAAGGGCTCAATAATGGTTTGCCAGTTGTTTCGGTGAACATCAAACAGGTTAATATCGATTTTTTCCGGATCAAAGCTGAACAAGTTGAAGCCTTCTTAAGCCGGGCTATCGATGGCAATTATCATTACTGGAATATTAAGCGTATGACCGGATTAGGCGAGCTGGTTTACAGTGGCCGTTATGATTTGGATGCGCCGCAAAACACCCGGGTAAAACGCAATATTAATACCTCGGCTATCACTGAGTTACGCCAGTCCGGGGTGTACTTTGCTGTGATGCAGGTGGCCGGACAATACGGCGATATTCAGGCGGTCTGGTTTTCGGTTACTGATTTAGGCTTACATGCCCGCCAATATGCTGATCAATCCAAAAAGCGAATCGACGTTCACGTTTCATCATTAAAAACTGGCAAGCCGTTAACGGGTATCGAAGTGAGCCTTATTGATAGCAATAGCGCCATTGTTAAACAAAGTAAAACCACCAACGATGGCTTAGCCAGCTTTATGAGTGTACCAGATAAATTGCGTTTGATTGTGGCGCAAACCGCAGATCAGTATTCGGTGATCCAAATGCGCAAACCGGCGCTGGATTTGTCCGAATTTGATTTGGGCAAACGTCCGCAGTTACCGGTTGAGTTGTTTATTTATGCCCCCAGAGACTTGTACAGACCCGGCGAAATGATTGATTTTAGTGGGTTAATTCGTGATGGTGATGGCCGAAAAACCCAGGCGACGGTATTAAACGGGCAAATTAAACGCCCAGATGGCTCGGTGATGAAGCACTTTAAATGGCAGCCTCAACAGCTGGGATATTATCAGTATCAATGGCAAATTCCCGCTGATGCCCCGGTGGGTAATTGGTCTTTACAAGTGAGTGGATCACTCAAGTATCCGGTGAGTTATGCGTTTAAAGTCGAAGAGTTTTTGCCTGAGCGTATGAAGCTCAGTTTTAACTCGGGTGATAAAACCCCGTTGCAGGTAGGCCCTGGAGATACTTTAAAAGTGCCAGTGCTCGGTGAATACCTTTATGGTGCACCAGCGGCGGGTAATCGCTTGAGTACTATGGTTAAAATCAGTCAATGGCGTTCGCCGTTGCCCGCGCTTAAAAACTACCAGTTTGGTGATATTAATGACACCGTAGCGATGGCCAATTTTGATCTTGATGATCTTACCCTCACCGAACAAGGCCACGGCGAGGTGCTGGTAAAGTCTCGTTGGCAGGGGATTAAATCACCGCTTAAAATCAAATTAATCAGTAGCTTGTATGAATCTGGTGGCAGACCCGTCACGCGGGCTTATTCGGCGTTAATGTGGCCTGGTGAGGCTTTGATTGGTATTCGCAACGGTTATTCTGGTGATGGACCCGAGGCCAATTCACGAGTTAAATTTGATATTATCAAAGCCAATTTGGCCGGTGAGTTACAAGGGGCGAGTAATCTTGAGGTTAAGCTCATTCGCGAAGATCGCCAATATTTTTGGGTCTATAACGATTCACGGGGTTGGCATTACGACTGGAGCGATAAAGAATTCGTCGAAATAAGCCAGACGCTTGATATTAAAGCCGCCAGCAGTGCCAGCGTCGAATTGCCAGTCAGTTATGGTCACTATCGCCTGCAAGTGAGTGACTCGGCTAACAAGCTACTCACCAGTGTACGCTTTTATGCTGGCTATAACTGGTATGCTAACTGGCAAGATGCGAATGAAGGTTCACAAGCCGCCAGACCAGATAAAGTTACCGTTGCG
>JBLHHD010000469.1:0-3411 GCA_047614605.1 Alteromonadaceae bacterium | reverse complement strand
AGCCGCTGTTGGTGATGAGGGACTAAAACGTTTCTGGTCAAAGAGACTGTAGAGTACCGGGATAAAAATCAGAGTTAAAATGGTGGCAAATATTAAGCCGTAGATTACCGTGATCGCCATGGGTGCTCGTATTTCAGCACCGTCGCCCATACCGACAGCCAAAGGCAGTAAACCCAATGTGGTGGTAATAGTGGTCATCACTATAGGGCGCAGTCGTGAGGTAGCGGCATCAAATATGGCCGACATTTTATCCTGACCGTCGTCGCGTAATTGGTTGATTCGGTCAATTAGGACAATGGCATTGTTGACCACAATACCGGCCAGCATAATCAGGCCGATAAAGACCATAATACTGATATTAGTACCACTCAGGTACAGGCCAAAAATAGAGCCTGCGCCAGCTAAAGGTACGGTGAATAAAATCAGCAATGGATGCAAGAAGGACTCAAACTGGGAGGCCATAACAATGTAAACTAAAAATATCGCTAAAATCAGTGCAAATTTAAGGGATTCAAATGAGCTTTGCATTTCTTCGTTTTGACCGGTGATCCGAGCCTGGATATTTAGCGGGATTGTCATTTGTGCCAATGCTACTTTGGCGTCAGCCACGGCCTGGGTTAGATCGCCATAAGCTAGATTAGAAGACACAATCGCGACTCGTTGCTGACCAATTCGAGTGATCTCACTGGGTCCTACTGATTTGCTAACTCGGGCCACAGCAGACAGTGGAATAGGGCGGTTGCTGCCGGGGTTAACAATCATTGATTTGATATCGCTAATGGAGTTGCGATCTTCTTCTCGAGTGCGTACCAGAATATCTATTTTGCGATCGTTGATGGTGTATTGGGTGGCAATATCACCACCAACTTGGCTTGACAGCAAGTCGGAAACATCTGATGCATTGAGTCCCAGTTGGGCCAGTTTAGCGTGGTCAAAATGCACTTTAAGTTCAGGGTGACCGTCACGTAATGTCGATTTAATATCGACAAAACGGTCATTTTCACTCAGCTTGTTGACGACCTTGTTAGCAAAGCGATTCAGCGTAACCAAGTCATAACCAGACAGTTCTATTTCGACAGGGGTGGAGAAACTAAATAGCTCTGGTTTACCAAATTTGGCTGAAATACCGGGCATTTGTGTGACTGTCATACGCAGCTCATCCATGACCATTTTTTCATCCCTCAGGGTTGAACCCGGTTGTAATACCACATTCAAACGACCCCAGTGATCACCACCCTGACTCGGTGAGGCATTCATTAGACTGCCAGTGCCAGCAAGGGCATAGCTGTTTTTGACTTGCGGGTTTTGCTGGGCGACAGTTGCCAGCTTTTTAATGGTTGCGTCGGTTTGTTCCAGTGGAGTACCAGCGGGTAATGTGACTTCGACATAAAATTCGCCTTGAGACATCGAAGGAATTAACTCCATACCCAGCTTTGGCAATAACATTGTAGAGCCCCCGCAGATTGCCACGACCAGTAAGGCAAAAATCACACGCATATTAAGCGCGAGTTTCAATAGGCTGGCATAAGCGCTGGCAAATCCCGCATAAGCTTTGTCGAATAACCATAACAGCGGTTTAAATACGATGCCCAAACCTTTACTCAAACCTTTGATAATAAAGGTTATCGCGATAGTTAACCCGAACGGCAAGTAGCGAAAAGTCAGCAATAACAGCCATTTGAATGGCAAAGCCACATACCATAACATCAGCGCCAACTTACCCTCGGGTTTTGTTGCTGGTGGGGTGGGCTTTACGTATTCGTCAATGTTTTGTGGATCACTTTTCTCATCGGTGATTTGGGTCCTTGACGATAACATTGGAATAAGCGTGATAGCGATAATAAGTGATGAAAACAGGGCAAAAGTAACCGTTAATGCCTGATCACTGAACAACTGTCCGGCAATACCTTCGACAAATACCAGTGGGAAAAATACTGCCATAGTGGTCAGCGTTGATGCACTGATAGCCATGGCGACTTCTTTGGTTCCTTGTGTTGCTGCCACTTTAGCATTTTCACCGTTGCTTTTTCGACGGGCGATATTCTCAAGTACAACTATCGAGTTGTCCACCAGTAAACCTACCGCCAGTGCAATACCGCCAAGGCTCATGATATTGAGGCTGATATCGTTTGAGTACATTAAATTGAAAGTGGCAATGATAGAAACTGGAATTGAAATCGAAATGATCAACGTCGACCAGATGTTTTTTAGGAAAAAATACAAAATAAACATCGCTAGAATGCCACCAATAATACCGGCGCCTTTAACTTCATTAATGGCGTTGTCGATGAAAATGGATTGGTCGTAAACCAGGGTCAGTTGATATTGGGGTGGTAACTGCTTCTGCATGGCTTTGAGCTGTTCTTTAATTCGCTTAGCCACTTCGACGGTATTGCCGTCACCTTCTTTATAAATGGCAATTTCAATGGCTTCATTGCCGTTGACCCGGGTGATTGAACTGCGCTCTTTATGGTAGTCGCTGATCGTTGCAATGTCTGACAGGCGAATATTTTTGTCTTCCCGTTTGGCAATAAAAATATTGCGGATATCATCGAGGTTTTCAAATTGATTGAGGGTTCGAACCAAAAAGGTTTGTGCACCGTCTTCTACCTTACCGCCTGCTTGATTGATGTTTTCGGTTTTTAACCGGTAGACGATATCACTGACGGCAATGTTTAGCTGGCTGGCTTTTTGCTGGTTGATCAATACCTGAATTTCTTGCTCAAGACCACCGCCTATCTTAACTGAGGCTACGCCTGGTAACGATTCGAGTTTACGTTTGACTTGTTCCTCGGCAAAGGTGCGCTGGGACTTTAAGTGACTGTCAGAAGCGTCGGTATCGCTGTTTTGTAACCCCAGCCTTATTATGGGGTCAAGGCTGGGGTTGAATTTAAGTAACAACGGGCTTTTGACATCTAGTGGCATTTGCAGGATATCGAGCTTTTCGCGCACCTCTAAACTAGCAAGGTCCATCTTGACACCCCATTCGAACTCCAGCACCACGTCAGATTGACCTGCTTTGGAGATTGAGTGAACTTTGCGTACACCTTTGACTGTGCCTATCGTTTCTTCAATGGGCTTGCTCACCAGCTGTTCCACTTCAGAAGGGGCTGCACCGACGTAATCGGTGCGGATGGTTAGGGTTGGGTAGGACAGCTCGGGTAACAGGTTGACTGATAAGCGAGAAAATGACACCAATCCAAAAAGAATAACTGCAAAGGTGAACATCCAGATGGTCACGGGGCGTCTGACGGCGATATCGACAAGTTTCATACTATTTAAGCCTCTAGGGTTACAATTTTTTATTGTTGTAAATACAGTGTTTAAGGTTTTTGGCGCGCAACAAAAGACACCAAAACCCAACCATAGTGTAGGTTAGCTTTTGGTGTTATTTGCAAAATTTAGGATTAT
>JBLHHD010000468.1:0-3412 GCA_047614605.1 Alteromonadaceae bacterium | reverse complement strand
CAGTACTGGCCTGTTGAGTGGCTTGAGCTTCAGGTTCGATTGGTTTTTCGTTTGCTACACTTACCGGCATAACGGCTAGTGCTCCAATGAGTAGTGCTCCAATGAGTATTAGCGTCAGGCTTAGCGGCTGCTGGTAAGCGGTTTCAATAACGTTGTTAAAAGGATGATTGCTAGTTGATTTCATTATCAATTCCTGGCTTATTCGACAAATCGAGCGATGCGAAAGCCAACATCATTACGGGGTTCATTACCATAATCCCGAAACGATAAACGTAACTGGGTCATGGTGCCATGAGCCCAGCTGGCCCCTCTGATCACATGGTGATCACCCGACTGACTACTGATCGGATCGTTTTCAATTTTTTGTGATAAGCCAGTTTTGATTTCGTAATAATCAGTCATCCATTCAGCCACATTGCCGGATAAATCATAAATGCCTAAATCGTTGGCGGTAAAACTGCCAACCGGTGCGGTGACAGGGTATTGATCATTATAGGTGGCCTGAATATTACCCAGTATCGCAGCCCCTGAACGGTCGGCAAAGTTACCGGCACCTGGAGAGGGTGGCATCTGGTCACCCCATGAGTATTTTAACATCGTGCCGTTTTTATATCGGGTGCTCCAGGCCCATTCTGCTTCGGTGGGCAATCGGTAACCATTGGATTTTTGGTTGATGGCGACAATTTCATTCTCTTCAACCTGATAGAAAACCGGTAGTTTTTCTTTTTCGGATAACCAGTTACAAAACAGTGCGGCTTGTTTCCAGCTAATATTCACCACCGGGTGGTTATCATTATTGAGGCTATTACCTTTAACATGACCAGACGAATGTAATTTTAGAAAATGGCGAAACTCGGCGTTGCTGACCTCTTTTGTGCCCAGATAAAATGGTCGTTTCAGGGCTACTCGCCGAGTTACTTCATTGGCTCGACGGCCTTGCTCGCGTCGTGAAGCTCCCATGACAAATACACCTTTGGGTTTAAAGAGTTTTAAGGTGCTGCCTAGCGAGGTGGCTATTTGCGGTTTGATTTTATCCCACTTGTCCTGTTCGAGGGTTTTTAAGCGAATATTAACCACCTGCTCAAGACCTGCCCGGGGTAACACGGTGGTTTGAAAGTCGATATAACCCTCTTTTTTGATCACCACTTTGTGCTGTTTGGCCGTTAAAGTGAGGGTTTGGTTAGCCCGGCCCATCAAACGGTCATCAATATACAGCAAGGCATCTTTATAGTTGCTGACAATGCTGATTTGACCGAGTTGGGGTTCGAGTTTAAGGGATAAAGTCTGGCTTTGACCTGAGGGCACTTCAACAGATTGAGCCTTTTGCTGATACCCGTCTTTGAACAGCGTCAGTTGATGGGGTTGATCGGCGGTTAAAATTAGTTCGAGAGGTGTTTTGCCCAGATAGTTTCCATCGAGTGTGACACTGACACTCTTAGGGCTGGTATTGAGTTGTAGACGGCCATCATTTCTTTGCAGGTAGACAGAAGGTAAATCAATACGCTTACCAGCGGTTATATCAATAGTGTGTTGCCAGTCTTTGTAGCCAGGCAAGGATACTGTCAGCTGGTGATTGCCCTGTAATAACTGGCCGTTAAAAGGGGTGCTGCCCACAGGCTCGCCATTACTGCTTAGCTGTGCATCAGATGGATCAGATGTCACAGTAACATCAGCCCAGGCAGGGGTTAATGTGACGGCTTGGCTTTGATGTTTATCCATGCCAGTGATGATGAGTGTTTGACTGTAGGCGAAGTACATTTTAGATTTAATCGTCAGTTGATGCTCGCCTGCGCCAATGTCGCTGAGCTTTTCACCCGTATTGCCGATGAGTTTTTCATCTATCCAGACTTGTGCTTTAATCCCTGCGGGGTTGGTGTCGACGCTTAAATGTCCAGGCAGTTTTTTAAATTCGAACTGACGGGTTTGGTTTTGTTGTTCATCCACGGCTATTTGTTGGCTCAACGGATAATAACCGGGCAGGTTGGCATCGAGTTGATAGTAACCCTGACGCATTAAAAAATGATCGCTGATTTTAAATTTGATCCCGCCACTGACCGTCATATCGCTAGTTTTCGGTAAAGTTTGCACCACAACTGATTTGGCAGTAAACAAGAACCATACAACAATGGCCCCTAGCAATAATATACTGGCGGTGATCACCGTAGCCGGTTTGATTTGGCGGCGCTGGCGAGTTTGCTCACCATCAGCTGGGACAAAGGCGGTGGGCTGGATCACAATACGTTGTGAGTTGTTGTCTTCGCTATTGTTATCTGTGGGGGTCGAATGGGTCATAAGCGTATTTTCTCTTCACACTGAACCACAATGGTCGTTAGGGCTTTATTGGGCTCCAGGGTAAATTCACGACGAATATCGCGATAACCGCTGCGAGTGCCGATCACGGTATATTTACCCGGCTTTAAGTCCATATTTTTGGCGGTAAAACTGCCCAGTTCACCGATTTTATACAGGGTCACCAAAGTTTGGTTATCAGATTTGAGTTGTAAGGCAAC
Source organism: Alteromonadaceae bacterium (assembly GCA_047614605.1). Classification (GTDB taxonomy): domain Bacteria; phylum Pseudomonadota; class Gammaproteobacteria; order Enterobacterales; family Alteromonadaceae; genus JABSOG01. The sequence goes on along the minus strand of JBLHHD010000468.1, from coordinate 902 downwards.
TGGTTGTTTAATATTGGTTAACCATTGCTTTAAAGACGTAATTTGCCCGGCAAGAACGGGGCCTCGGTTTTTAATCCCGATAGCATCGCGGTAAAGTTTACGAGCCTGGTTATAGACATTTTGACTGGCTAAGCGTTGCGGATTGTCAAGCATCTGAGTTAAGTCATCGTCAAGTTGAGCCCTGACACCACTGCGAATTTCACTGACTCTGGCTTTGATCACGGTTTTGTCAAGTTCAAGGACTTGTTGATACTGATCATTGGCTAGCAGCCATTTTTCGACTTGTTCAAACGCTTCACCCTGCTCAAAGTACCCGGTGATTTGAGCCTCAACATGATTGTTTTTAGCCTGTACCCGTGCATCTTGGGCTTCTTTATTAGCAGGTTTGATTTTCGCTGCGCGATTAAACGCTTTGATAGCTTTAACAAACTGTCTGGCGTTAAGGGCGTTAAATCCACCAGACATCGACCGGGCGAAGTTGTCGTCAATGATTGCCTGCTTAACCAGTGCCAGCTGTTGTTGCGCTGGTTTGGATTGCGAGTCGTAAGTCAATGCTTCACTAAAAGCTTGTTTTGCCTCTTTTAGTTGCTTGCGTTTCATCAGCTCAGTGCCCTTATGCACCAGCTTAATGACACTGCTTTGCGCTTCGGCTCGTGCTAGTCCTTGTTGTGCCGCTTGACTGTCGGGTTTGAGGTATAAGGCCAATTGATAGCTATCGATGGCTTGTTGGGCTTGAGCGTCAATAATGGCTTGCTTGCCTGTGCTGACTTGCGCGTCAAAAATGCTGTCGACCCGGGCGATTAAAGACTTAAACTGATGTAACGAATCTCGATAGCTTTGCTGTGCATCAGTAAAATTGCGCTGACGGTATTGGACGTCACCATTGGCAGCGGTATCCATGG
>JBLHHD010000467.1:0-3418 GCA_047614605.1 Alteromonadaceae bacterium | reverse complement strand
TTACTCACCCGTCCGCCGCTCGACGCCTGGTAGCAAGCTACCATCGTTTCCGCCCGACTTGCATGTGTTAAGCCTGCCGCCAGCGTTCAATCTGAGCCATGATCAAACTCTTCAATTTAAAGTTTGTTTATTTCGTATCTTGCCTAAACAAGATAAGAAAAAAAATGCTCAATGAATTCTGTTTTGTATCTATATATTACTATGTAGGCACATCACTTGGTCATTAAGACTTTGATAAGTCTGCTATAAATAGCATTATCGAAGTCTAATAACGGTGAGTGTCCACACAGATGATTGATCACTAATTGTTAAAGAGCATGCTACCCAACGACTTAGTTAGCGTTGGTAGCGGGAGACGTATATTACGCTTCCGGGTTTGTAAGTCAAGCATTAAAAACATCTATTTTAAAAAGCGTTTAATGTTAAACCTAAACCGCTAAAACGCCGTTAACACCATACTTACAAAAACTTATAAACTATGTAAAACAAGCATTTCACTCTGATACATTGAGAGAAGCGTCATTTTAGTGATTTTTACCAGACTGTCAAGGCTTTATTTTACAAAACTTCTTGCTTGTCTGCTCATTCCTTAACCGCTGCATATCCCTTGCTACAGCTGACTCTCCGTGTCAGTGGATGCGCATTATAAGCAGTTGACTTGGCTTTGCAAGCACTTTTGATTAAAACATTCAAAATAACGCATTTGGTAAGGAGATTGGGGGTTAAAACCACTATTTGATTGTTTTTTAGCATCTATTAATTATTTGCAATGACATTAGCAAACCATCGGCAAACCCACCTGGACTGAATGACTTTGCCAATTTACTGTAACTTATTCATCTAGCGTTGATTTCACTGCTACCAAAGTTTAACGCGTTGGTCTTTCTCCAGCCAATGAGCATCGCCTTTTGACACTTTAAACGCTTCATAAAACTCAGGCATGTTCTGTACTACGCCATTAACTCGGTAACGTAGTGGCGAATGCGGATCAGATGCCAACCTGGCAACCGCCCGCTGATCAGTATCTTTACCACGACGTGACATAGCATAACCGATGAAAAACCGCTGCTGACCAGTGAAACCATCAATAACGGGTGCTTCTTGGCCATTCAGGCTATTGATATAAGCTTTATAAGCCATCGTTAACCCAGACAAGTCACCAATATTTTCGCCAAGTGTCAATTGACCATTGATATGCATCCCTTTGATTGGCTCAAACTGATTGTATTGCTCGACCAGCAATTTAGTGCGACTTTCAAAAGCCTTTCGGTCCGCCTCACCCCACCAGTTTTTAAGATTTCCATCACCATCAAAGCGACTCCCTTCGTCATCAAACCCATGACTGATCTCATGACCGATGACACCACCCACCGCGCCATAGTTAATAGCATCATCAGCATTCAACTGGAAAAAAGGCGGCTGTAAGCGAGCTGCAGGAAAAACGATTTCATTTTTGGTCGGATCATAATAAGCATTAACCGTTTGCGGCGTCATAAACCATTCGCTACGGTCAACCGGTTGTGCCAACTTACTCATTTGCTTGTGATGTTCAAACACATATGAGCGGCGCATATTGCCCATATGGTCACCCCGCTTTATCACCAACCGGGAGTAATCACGCCATTTATCAGGATAGCCAATTTTAGCCGTAAAAGTGGCCAGCTTGGCTTTCGCTGCTTTACGGGTTTGCTCGCTCATCCAATCCAGGTGATCAATATTATGCTCAAAAGTGCTTAATACATTTTGCACCAAGGTTTTCATTCTCGTTTTTGCCTCAACTGGGAAGTAATCAGCAACATACATCTTACCCAAAACCTCACCAAGCACACGATTTAATAAGCCTACACCTCGTTTCCAACGTGGACGTTGTTCTGTTTGCCCCGACAGGGTAGTACCATGAAAAGCAAAGCTGGTTTGATCAATCGCTTTAGGTAAATGTGAAGACCAGTTATCAAGCAATTGATAGCTCAAATAAGATTTCCAGGTATCAAGGTTGGTTTCTTTTATCAACTTTGCCAGACCCTTGAAGTAACTGGGCTGCCTGACGACAACACGTTTGTCAGAGTCTATTCCTAATCCATGTATCATCTGCGACCAGTCCATTAACGAACTGACTTTATTAAGCTCTTTTGCCTGATAGGGATTGTAGGTTTTTTCAGCATTACGGTTATCAACGGCAGCCCAATGCAGCTTTGCCAACTGGCGCTCTAATTCATAAATTTCACGGGCTTGCTTATCTGGCTGTGTTTCTCCCGTAAATTCAAGCATCTGAGCGATAAAGTAGGGCATCGCTTGACGTACTTTGGCAAAGTTTTTATTATCCTCATCAAGATAATAGTCACGGTTAGGCAATGTCAAACCGTCCTGCTCCAGATACGCGATGTTATAACCCGAGTTTTTCAAGTCTGCTTCAACATAAACCAAAAACGGCATAGTAATATTTACGGTGGATAACTGAGCCATAACGTTCAGCAAAGAAGCGCTGTCGGTAATTGAGTTGATTTTCTCAAGCTCTGGTGCAATGGCCTTCAAACCCTGCTTTTGGATATCCTCTTGCGCTAACCAGCTGGCATAAAAATCACCAACCTTTTGTGCTTCACTGCCTGGCTGATGTTGCCCCTTGGCAGAATCAGTAATAATCTGCTGTAAAGCTTTCTCGGTGTCTTCGTAAACCTGAGTGTAAATAGAATAACTAGAATAAATTGAAGGTATTTTAGTTTTTGCCAACCAACTACCATTGGCAAAAGAATAGAAATCATCTTGAGGTCTTACTTTAGGGTCAACAGCACGGAGGTCCACCCCCGACTTTAATTGTGGGTTGTTAAGCGAATGATGTGAAGTGAGTCCATCTTTTGGCGAATGATCATGTGCCATATTCACTTGACTTAGCGAAACCGAAAATAGACCGGCCATTACGGCAATGCTCAATCGGCTTGCCTTCAAATTAACTGCCATTTACCCTGCTCTTTAATTATGTTCAATGAAATTGGCGGTTATCATATCCTGCTAATAGCGTGGGGTCTTGTCAATTTTGTATCACAATGATGTCAAGCTCACTTAAACCCGCCAGTTAGGAAGGTAAACTTCTGCCAATTTCATCCACTTCTTAATCTCACCGGATAACAGATAATGATTTAGGCTCCGATCACGTACCTATTTTAAGGGTAACAAATGCAATAGTCCCCCTGCAGCTCAGCCAAGGCTGAACTGTTCTTTCAAAATCGGTTATTTTAGAAAGTCAGTGTAGGGTAGTAGACGGGGGAAAACCCAGCAATGTCAACCAATCACCTACAGGCCCAGCAATTCTTGCTTCAATTAACAGGAATAGCATTTCATACCTAAATTAATTACTATTGACCTGTAGTAGGTGCCTCCAGTCGCACTGGTGACTCATCGTTTTTTATTTCAAGCAGGGGTT
>JBLHHD010000466.1:0-3440 GCA_047614605.1 Alteromonadaceae bacterium | reverse complement strand
AAACAATGGCACAATGGTTTATTGAGGGGATGATGTCACGTCTGCTTGATGATGAGGACGGTACAACCAAAGCGTTACTGGATAAAACGGTATTTTATGTCGTTCCAAACATGAACCCTGATGGTGGCGCCAGAGGTCATTTAAGAACCAATGCAGCGGGTGCCAACCTTAATCGCGAATGGGCAGAGCCGACAATGGATCGCAGCCCAGAGGTTTATCTGGTGCGTGAGAAAATGATCGAAATCGGCGTAGACCTGTTTCTTGACATTCATGGTGATGAAGGTCTGCCGTATAATTTTGTTGCGGGCAGTGAAGGTATACCCTCTTATGATGATCGCATTGCCAAACTCGAAAACCAGTTTAAAGCGGCTTATGCGGTAGTGACTCCTGAGTTTCAGGATCAACATGGTTATCCTAAAGATGCACCTGGCAAAGCAGATTTAACCATTGCATCATCGTGGGTTGCTGAGCACTTTAAGTGTTTGTCATACACCCTTGAAATGCCGTTTAAGGACAATGCCGATTTGCCTGATTTGGTTTACGGCTGGTCAGATGTACGCAGTGAAAAACTTGGCAGTGATATTTTACCTGCTATTTTGGCCGTGGTTGACGACTTGCGTTAATTTTCGTCGGGGTGATAAGCCCCTAAGCGCTATAAATTCAAGGGGACTGGTGTTTATCCCCTTGAATTATTGTGGTTTTGCCCCAATTCTTTTGTTACTTAAAATGCCCACTTAAAAGTGATCGTTGTCAATAACCTGTGGACCCTGATGAATGGCTGTTATTTCCTGCCCACTATGCGCGAAAAAAATCTCCGATAAAGCCCAACAATGCCCTCATTGTGAAGCCGACCTTAACATGGATAGCGAAGCTCGTGATAAATTGGCCCGACGTGAAGTGGCTAGAAAAACCCAAAAAATATCGACTCAGTCACTGTTGGCGATGATGTTGCTTTTGGCGGGTTTCTGGTTTATGTATTTTCAAACGCCTGAAGCTGACAGTGTCCAAATGATGCTGTCTCAGGGGACAGTTGCCATCGGCTTTTGCTGGTATATTGTTAATCGCATCCGCCTTATCTTGCTAAAACGATTGAGCAAATAACATGAATATTAATGAACTGGTAAAAAACATTACCCCAGCGGTTTATGAAAATCTCAGGGTCGCTGTCGAAACGGGCAAGTGGCCCGACGGTAATCGGTTAACTCAGGCACAAAAAGACAACACATTACAATTGGTTATGGCTTATCAGTCTAAAGTGCTCAAATCCCAAGAACATTTTACCGTTGGCGAAGACGGACATATTGTTAATCGCAAAAAAGATGAGTTGAAAAATCAATTTAAACCCGGATCACAATCCAAACATCAGTCCGTAACAAGTGCAGAGGCACAACCGGGCATCGCAAGGTTTACACACGATGATATTTAAAAAACTATTCAAACCTTTTACCCAGCAAAAGTGGCAAAACGACAATCCCCAAATCCGCATTACCGCGTTGCAAGAATTAAGTGTCGACGAACCCAAACACAAAACCATCTTGCATGAACTGGCGTTTAATGATGCCAGTGACAAAGTACGTCGGCTGGCTTTGGAACGTCTGAATGACTTCTCGTTGTGGTGGCAGGCCAGTAAAAGCGAGAAAAACGACAAACTTAAAAAATTGGCAGAGCAAAATATCCGCGCCGGGCTACTCGGTAGTGCCAGCTTTGTGGTTGATGACTCCCTTAAAGATCAGTTTATTGAACAGTGCAATAAAACGGCTTTACTTGAAGAGCTGGCATTAAAAGATAAAAGCGATACCAATCGACTGAAACTCCTTAACAAGCTCAATAAAAGCCAGCTGTTTATGCAGGCTCTGCAAGACAGTGCCACCAGCGTTTGGTTAAAAACCGAATTAATTAACCGACTGAGTGATTTACCGCTGCTTGAAAAACTCAATAAAAAACCCGATGAATCGATAAAAACCCTGGTCAGTGACAAAATCAAAGGGATTAAAGCGGCGATTGAAAAACCGTTGTCATTGAAAAAGGATATCGGTTTAGTGCTGGCCAAACTCAACGCCCTTAAAGATAAGGTCGACATTGAGAATATTGAGGCCAAACAGGCCCTGCTGACATTACAGTGGGAGACTCTGCAACAATCGTTGAGCTTATTGGCTGATGATGAAGCCGCTGAGCTTAAAGCCAAGTTTGTTAAAATTAATGCCAGCTTGAATACCATCATCGAACCTTTGCGGGTCAAGTTCAAAGCCCAGCAAGAACAACTTGCCGATCTCAAAGATAAACTGACTAATAAAGAAACCATCGCGGCACGTTTGAAAGCAGTTGAGGCGCAGTTAAGTACTGCAATAGAAAACCATGATGAAGCCACAGATGATAATTACTCCCAGTCATTATTAGACATTCAGCAACAGCTGCAACAGTTAAATTTGGCTGCTCAGGATAAAAGCGGGTTTATTGGTCAAATTGAACAATTCCAGCACAAAATCAGCCAAATCCCGTTGATCACCCAATGTATGGCGCAAGCAAAGCAGTTGCTTGAAGAGCTGCAAGCCTTATCTTTGCCCACCGATATGGACGAATTTAAAGCAATTTATCCTGCGTATAAAGACTGGTTACAACAGTGGCGAGACAACCGGACAAAGCTAGGCTTAGCTTTTCCTGATGATATTCAAACCATTTATTCACAACTAAGCAGTCAGTGGAAAGATGTCACTGGAGCGTTGTTAAAAGAGCAGGAGCAAATGTTCTCTCAGGCGAAAAAAGCCGTGACTGATCTAAAATACCTGCTCAGTGGTGGTAAATATCACCGTGCCTTTGGGTTATTTAAAAAGACTAATTATTTATATGAAGCGCTAAATGAGTCACAGCAAAGCCGTTTATCCCGTGACTTTGATAATGTAAAAACTCAAGTTGAAGACTTAGCTGACTGGCAGGACTATATCGCTACACCACGCAAGCAACAGATTTTGGCCGAAATGGTTGAACTGGCCGAAAGCCCGTTGCAAAGCCCTCAAGAGCAGGCGAAAAAAGTGCGCTTTACCCGACAAATGTGGAATAGTTTGGGCAAAACCAGTGAGCGAAAGAGTGGCAAAGGCGCTGAGGTAGGTGATGCTGATCTTGAGCTGCAATTTAATGCAGCCTGTGAAAACGCGTTTGAAATTTGCCGGGTCTTTTACGCCGAAAAAGAAACTATTCGCAGTCAAAACCTGGCGCTCAAGCAAGCCATTTGTGAGCGTCTTGAAGCTACTGCGGCTTTGCTTCCTGCCCAATTGCTGGGCGCACAGCAAGCTCAAGAGAGTAAACCTGAAGATGGTAAATCTAAAGATAGCGAAGCTGTTGATGCTAGCGAAGCCGATCCTCAAGCGGATAGCGAAACTCCGGATAAAGATAAAGATAAAGATAAAGATAAAGATAAAGATGAAAATGCACAAGTAACTGAT
>JBLHHD010000465.1:0-3444 GCA_047614605.1 Alteromonadaceae bacterium | reverse complement strand
CGCAATAAAACCCGATGCCCGCATTTGGGTTTTAATCGTTTCAAGCAAAGATTCGAGGTTTCTGACTAACTGCTGACATTCAGAATCAAACCCTCTGACCAACTCTTCGGTTCGGTCATACAGTTTATCGAACACTGGTCCTGATACTTGACCACCGCTTGCTTTAACCGTATCCAAACGGTTTAAAAACGCTTTGTAATTAGAGCTGTTCATTGCCACACGAGCAAAGTGTAATGACAATTCATTGATTTCATTGGCACATTCAATGGTCAAATTGGCAAACTCATCGATAAAATCGGTGATCACCTTAAATCCCATTGCTTTTTCGCCGGCTCGGATGGCTATAGCCCGGGCGTTTTTTGCCGTTAACGACAGCTTTTTGGCTTCTTGCTGTGCGACACTCAATATCGCTGAGATATTGGCTGCGACAATAAAAACCTGAATGCTATTTCTTTGAGCTGCCATTGTTTGGCCTCTTTTTTACTAAAATTAGCTGATAGGGACTTATCCACCAGCGACAACACCGTGAGCGGCTAAATTGCAGTCGGTCCCTTCCTATTTAAGTAGAAATCATGGGTTAACGCAATGAATTGATTGGAATATTGATTATTTTCATCATAAATAGCCAAATTCGAGTATTCAGGGGCTGTATTTTTTTCACGTACGAAAGTCAGTAAATAACGATGCACCGGTTTATCCGGTTTGGTATAAACCCGGCTACAACGCTTTAAATACAGGCCCGACGAGCCACTTTGCTCAATCATCTCAGTACCCTCTTTAGTGGGTAATATCAAACTAAAGCAGCCACTTTTGGCCAGCAAACCGTCAACACTATGCAGTAAGTGCTTAATAGTCAAATTATCGTTATGACGAGCGATATTTCGTCGTGCTGCCGGGCCTTGCAAACTATCAGCGAAATAAGGCGGATTAGAAATGATCACATCATATAATTGTTCACTGTAATACTTGGTGATATCCCCCTGATAGACCTTGATAATCTCAGACCATGGCGAAGCGGCCACATTTTGACGGGCTTGCGCAGCGGCTTGCGGGTCAATTTCAACCCCGCTGATTTGACCTGTACCGCCCATGCGTTGAGCCAGTATCAAGCATAACAATCCGCTACCACACCCGATATCCAACGCTTTATTGCTAGGTGCTATCGGTGCCCAGGCTCCCAGTAAAATACTATCAGTGCCCACTTTCATGGCGCACTGGTCATGCTCAACGTGAAACTGCTTAAAAGTAAAGCTCATAGTGGTTTAATCATTAGTGAATGAATCGTTTGCCGCGACGAAATATTGCTGCAACCGCTTTGCGCAACAAACGACAACATTATTGTGACTTGCTAACTCTTGTTTGGTAATAATAATGCCAATTGGTTATAATGCCGCTAATTTCTCATAAGTACAGCCAAATTCATGTTTGACACACTCGATCTGGACAGCGCACTCATCAGTGCGATTGCCGATACCGGTTACAAAACGCCCACCAGTATTCAAAGCTTAGCCATTCCACAAATCATGGCTGGCAAGGATATCATGGCATCAGCCCCAACGGGCACGGGTAAAACTGCCGCCTTTTTACTGCCTGCTTTACAACACCTAATTGATTTTCCACGTCGTAGTCCGGGTTTTGCCAGAATTTTGGTCATGACCCCCACTCGCGAACTGGCTTATCAAATTTACGAAGAAGCATTAATTTATGCCAAATTCACCCAATTTAAAATCGGCGTGATCACCGGTGGCGTCAACTATGGCAGCCACAAAGACATTCTCGAAAAGAATAATGATATCCTCGTTGCCACTCCAGGTCGTTTGATGGATTACATGGATTACGAAGAGTTTCACGCTGAAGATGTCGAAATTTTGGTGATTGACGAGGCTGACCGAATGCTCGATATGGGTTTCATCACAGAAATGACCCGGATCACCAAAGAGGCTCGTAACCGTAAGCAAAGCCTGTTATTTTCAGCCACGCTTGAAGGTCATTCGCTAGAAACCTTTGCCGATGAGTTATTGACCGACCCTGAGCGAATTGAAGCACAGTCATCGCTAAAAGAACGTGGCAAAATCAACCAGTGGATGCATGTAGCTGATGATGACGATCACAAATTCAAACTGCTTACTCACATCGTCCAACAACAAGATTGCGAAAAAGCCATCGTGTTTGTCCGAACCCGAGAACAAGTCCAGCTTTTGTCGGGTAAATTACAGGCGTTGGATATTCGTAGTTGCTGGTTAGAAGGTGAAATGCCCCAGGACAAGCGCAACAAAGCCGTGTTACGCCTTAAAAACGGTCAGGTTAAAGTACTGGTAGCGACCGACGTTGCTGCCCGTGGTTTGGATATTGACAACATCACCCACGTGATCAACTACGACATGCCCCGCACCGCCGACACCTATGTTCACCGCATTGGTCGCACCGGCAGAGCAGGTAAAAAAGGCGTAGCCATTTCACTGGTTGAAGCCCACGATACCGGGATGGTTAAAAAAGTAGAAAGTTACACCGAACAAGCCCTCCGTCGCCGGATAATCCAAGAGCTAAGACCCAAATTCAAAGAAGCCAAAGTACCGGCGAAAAAGAAAAAGTCTGCCGTCAAACTAACCAATAAAGAAGCCAAAGGCAGAGCCAAAAAGCAGCGTAAAAAAGAAGCGCGCCGTTTAGAAGCCAGAGTTGAAGCCAATAAAGCCAAAGCGAAGCGATCTGGGTCAAGCAAAGATAAAGGCGAAAACAATAGCGAAGATAAAAAAGCCGATCAATAAAGTCGGCTCCCCATCTGCGGGCAAATTTTGCCCGCTTTTAATTCCCTCTCCTTTTTAAAGACCCCATACCCATACCTATGCAACCTTGAGTGTCATAGCACCCTCATGAGAATACGTACTATTCGAGTCAAATATATCGGTCATGATTGAGTGATTCATACTTACCGACTTTTTCACTTTGACTTGCTAAGTCACTGAGTAACCCCTTCTCTTCAAAGTAATTGCAACTTTTACAAGATAGACTATATATAATTTATACTTTCCTCGGCTTGAGCTTGGATTAAAAATGGGCTCTGACCATATCACGCAATTTAGGGTAACAGTTTTGTTTATGGTAGGAACGACCTCCGCGCCGCGAACTTCGTCGAAAACGCAGTGATTGTGTTGACTTTGTCAACATTTGCGCCGAGACGGCGCTCCTACCATGCGCATCAAAGTGTTACCCTATTTGATCGGTGCCTAAAAATGATAGTAAAAGTAACAGGTAACCCAAAGCCAGTTTTTACCTGACGCTAAACTTGACCGATTCATGGTATTCCCCCTCAGCTTTACAAATTAACTGGTAATCACTACTATCCAATCCTTTTGGTATGATCAACTTTTCAGTGTCTTTAGCTAATGCCCGAAACCCTAATCTGATTTGTTTTTCGTTATGTTCACCTACCAGTTTAAACAAACG
>JBLHHD010000464.1:0-3445 GCA_047614605.1 Alteromonadaceae bacterium | reverse complement strand
CCTTTGGGACAAACCAGACTAAACGGGCTAGTGCCTTTGCTGTGCAAAGCCACTATCGGGGTTTGTGTCGCCGAGGCAATATGTAATGCCGCAGAGTCAACGGTGATCAACAGATCCAGTGAACTGACAATATCAATCAGCTCTTTAATTGTGGTTTTACCTGTCAGCGACTCAACCGTTTGCACACCAGTGGCTTTGGCTAATTCAACCGCCATTTGCGCCTCAGCGGTTTCGACCGGGCTGCCGAGCATAAATTGATGAACTTCATCCAACGCAGTATCCAGGCCAATAATGGCCTCAGCGGTTTTACTCGCGGGGTAATGGCGACTGAGTTTGTGTTTACTTAAAATACACCAGCCGATTTTTAAACCACTGGAGCGGACGGTAAACTTAGTATCAACAATGGATTCAATCTGCACCAGTGGCATTTGCTCAAAAGCGTTGTTACACAAGGCGTTGGTCAGGTAGGCATAACGATTGATATAGTGCCGATTGCGATTCATGTTGAGCGCATGAGTCAACAACTTGCCGCGCATCTCAACATCATAACCCACCCGTACCGGGATACCCGCCATTTTGGCGATAAAGGCATCAACCAACCGATTGGTCATCAACACACAAGCACTGGCTTGTAAATTTTTTAAGGTTTTGATCAGTTTGAATATACCGGGCAAACCGTCTTTTTTACGGGTATCAATAATACAGTCAATATCGCTGTCGGACTCAAACGCATTGGCGATCGCCCGAATGACCAAATGTAAAGTCACCCCCGGATACTGCTGACGCAGCAATTGCAGGGCCGGTGTACAGTTAATACAGTCACCTAAAAAGCTCGGCATAAAAACGATAATATGTTTGAGGTTATCGTTAACGACAAAGCCGTTGGTAGTGTGCTTAGTAGCTTGATTATTTTTTTTCGACATTTGATCACATTATTGGCAGCGATGACTGGCAAAAGAATAGCAAAAAACCTGCCCCGGTCAAGCCTTGCATCAAATGCCTAACCAAATTGAGCTATAACACCAGCGAATCGGCTAGATGTTGACGAATAAAGCCATTGGCAGCCCAGATATCCGTTAATGATTTATCACTGCGCGGGTCAAAATGAGCATACGGAAAAGGACCAAACTCAGGGGTGATCGTCAATACTTCCTGCCCTCTTTGGGCAGCCACGTCCACTACGTTTTGCCACAACCGGGTATGATTTGCCAAATGCGTTGCCCAGCGGGGATGCTGTGGATCGGTTACCTGTGGCCCCTCTTCAAAGCCAACCCGGGCATGAACATGGTGTACATTATTAAGCAACGATTGCACCCGCTGATGCTGGTCGCTCAAATCAGACTCGTGTACTACCATCCAGTGACTGATATCCAGATTAAGCTTCAACGTGGGTAATGCATTGATAATTTGCTCGGTGCCAAAAGTACTAAATGTCGGTCTGAAGCGGTGCGTTTCGTGAACAATACTAATACCATACTGCGCTTCGAGGGCCATTGCATGTTCAAACAAACGGATATTTTCAGCCCAAGTAAAAATATCTCTGCCGGTATGACTGTTGATAAACCGGGGCGAAAACGCCATTGCTTGCTCAACTTGCCGCGACAAGCTATCAAGATGGCGATTAACGTTGGTGCCGTCGGTAGCAATACCGGTGATGATATCCAGCCCATGTTCTTTATGACTACTCAACGTATCTGCCGGACTAATCGGATAAAAAGGTAAAAACAACTCAGTGCCCTGATAACCTTCCGCTGCGACCTTAGCCAACAGCCCTTCTAAGGCTTGCTTGTCAGCGCAATCGCTTTCCCAGAATGACTTGTGATAATGAATTTTCATAATTGCCCCTTAAGCTAACACCTCAAACCAGCACCTAAAAGTACGGCGGCGAAGGGGGCGAATTCTGCGCTTTTTGCCCATCTGGGTCAAGTTTGCTGACAATTGTTAGCAAACGGTATCAAAGCAGCATAAACCAGCTGATCTTCTGCTGGCTAAGGTTTATCATGCCAGCCATTATCCGCGATCATCGCCAAGCGGCGCACATCAGAGAAAACGTATGTTAAACAAGCAACAAATCGAACAATATCATCAACAAGGTTATACCGTTTTAAATGAAGTCATCGACTCGCCAATGCTCGAAGCGTTAAAAGCCCGCGCCGCCGAGCTGGTAGAGCAAGGCGCTGATGAAAGTCAGTCGCATATTTTCACCACCGAGAACAACAACCGCAGTGGCGATGATTTTTTTCTCGATTCGGCAGAACTCATTCGCTGCTTTTTTGAAGAAGAAGCCTTTGACAAAAACGGCAAACTGGTGCAAGACCGCAACCTGTGTATCAACAAAATCGGCCACGCCCTGCACGAGATTGACCCGGTGTTTGAGCGTTTCAGCCACCAGCCATTACTCGGCCAAGTCGCCGCTGATATCGGTATGCAACAACCGCAAATTCGCCAGTCGATGTACATCTTCAAACAACCCAACATCGGCGGTGTCGTTAACTGGCATCAAGATGCCAGCTTCTTTTACACTAAGCCGCAAAGCGTGGTGACCTTTTGGTTTGCCATCGAAGATGCCAGCTTACAAAACGGCTGTTTATGGGTGGAGCCTGCCGGACACCTTGGTCCACTGCGAGAGCGTTTTAATCGTGATGGACAAGACACCACCATGATCGCCTTGGATAAAACCCCCTGGCCCACCGAACAAAGCGGTCTGTCGGTACCCGTTAAAGCGGGCAGTTTGGTGGTATTTCAAGGCCGTTTGCCCCATTACAGCGCACCTAATCGCTCAGCAAAATCCCGTCAGGCATACACCATACATGTCACCGATGGCGTCACAGCTTATGCCGATGAAAACTGGTTGCAAGCCAACACTTTACCTTTACGCGGCTTTAACAGTTAATAAATCACAAGAGAATAAACCATGAATGTTGTAATGGGTATGGTCGGTATTGTCGTGTTGCTAAGCATTGCCGTCTTGCTATCGGACAACCGTAAAGCGATAAATTTACGCACCGTGATCGGCGCGTTTATTATTCAGGCCAGTTTTGGTGCCTTTGTCCTTTACCTGCCTTTTGGTCAAAACGTGCTTGCCAGCATTTCGGCAGGTGTACAGTGGGTGATTGATGCGGGTCAACACGGCATCAACTTTTTGTTTGCTGGCCTGGTCGGTGACAAAATGTTCGAACTCTTTGGGGGTGGCGGATTTGTCTTTGCTTTAAGGGTGCTGCCGATCATCGTGTTTTTCTCCTCCTTGATTGCGGTGCTTTATTACCTTGGCATCATGGGCAAAATCATTGATTTAATCGGTGGTGCTCTGCAAAAAGTCTTAAAAATCAGTCGCCCAGAAGCTATGTCGGCAACCGCCAACATTTTTGTCGGCTTAAGCGAAGCCCCGCTGGTCATCAAACCCTTTATCGCCAAGATGAGCCAATCGCAGTTATTCGCCATTATG
>JBLHHD010000463.1:0-3446 GCA_047614605.1 Alteromonadaceae bacterium | reverse complement strand
GCCGACTACACTGCCGGTAAAAACCCGAAGGCACCTGAGCGAGACTTACAAAACGATACGCTGGCTGGCGTTATCGAAGGTGACATTCTGATCCACAACCATTGTTATAAAGCCGAAGAAATGGCGATGATGATTGATTTAGGCAAAGAGTTTAAGTATCACTCAGGTACTTTCCACCATGCGATTGAAGCTTACAAAATTGCTGATTTGCTAGCCAAAAACGGTAACTGTGCCGCCATGTGGCCAGACTGGTGGGGCTTTAAAATGGAAGCTTACGACATGGTTCACGAAAACGTGGCTATGGTTGATGCAGTGAAAAACGGCTGTGCGGTGGTTCACTCAGATTCAGGCTCCACCATTCAGCGCTTAAACCAAGAAGCGGGCAAAATATTGTTTAACGCCCAGCACAACGGTTTTGCTCTAAAAGAAGAAGATGCGATCCGCTGGATCACCGCCAACCCGGCAAAGTCTTTGGGTATTGCGAGTCAAACCGGTACTCTTGAAGCGGGTAAACGCGGGGATGTAGTGGTTTGGAATGGCACGCCGTTTAGCGTCTATGCCAAAGCCGAACAGGTCTTTTTGGATGGCGCAAAAGTCTATGATCGAAATGACACCGCTTACCAGCCACAAAGTGATTTTCTTTTGGGTCAGCAATAAGGAGCAACAACCATGAAATTACCAACCCTTAACAAAAGCCTGATCAGCAAAACGCTGACAGCAGCTACTCTGCTAGCTTTGTCAGTGAACGCCCACGCCGAAAGCCTGGCGATCATTAATGCCACTGTACACACATCCTCTGTCTCAGGTGTCTTGCAAAACGCCTCTGTCATTATCGAAGATGGTGTGATCGTCGCCATCAACCCCTCAACCGTCAATGCGGATAAAACCATTGATGCAAAAGGTAAGATACTCACCCCAGGATTTATAGCCGCCTTCAGCAGCCTTGGTTTGGTTGAAGTAGGTGCAGTCAGTGAAACCCGTGATGGTGGTGATGATAAATCCGATATCGCCTTTGATCCGAGCCTCGCATTTAACCCTAAAACCTCGGCAATTCCTTACTCGCGTAAAGGTGGGATTACCCGCAGCATCATTGCCCCTTCGGGCGGCAAAAAAATCTTCAAAGGGCAAACCTCAGTGGTCAACCTAAGCGGCGAACTTGACAGTGTCGTTTACGCCAATAATGCTTTATTGGTCGAACTGGGCAGTTTAAGCAAAGGCTCCCGGGCACTGGCTTTACAAACCCTGATAAATACTTTGGATGATGCGGCTGAAAAACTGGAAAAAGCCCAAAAAGAGAAGGCCAAAGCCAGCAAGGACAAGAAAAAAGACGCCAAAGATGAAAAAACGCCTTCAAGAGAAGAGAAAATCATCAATGCCGTCTTAAGTGGTGAAAAAACAATCCTGATCACCTCTGCCCACCGGGCCAGTGACTTATTGGAGCTTATCAAACTGAAACAACGCTTAAACCTCAATATGGTTATTGAAGGTGCCGGTGAGGCGATAGTGGTCGCCAGCCAATTGGCTGAGGCGGGCATTCCAGTGGTGATCAACGCCACACAAGCATTACCAGGCGACTTTGACCAATTACACCCGTCACTTGAAAATGCTGGTAAACTGGCTCAAGCTGGGGTAAAAGTCATCATTGGTACTCGTGGCGCACACAGTTTAAACCTCTTGCGCTTTGATGCGGGTATTGCAGTAGCTTACGGCATGACCCAGCAACAAGCCCTTAATGCCCTGACCAGCAATATCGCCGAAGCGTTCAACCTTAATGCTGGTAGCATTGAAGTAGGCACACCGGCAGATTTGGTCTTATGGACAGCGGATCCGTTTGAGCTAAGCAGCCGGGTCGACACCTTGTGGATTGACGGTAAACAGCACACCACTGACAGCCGTCAGGATGCCTTACGCAAACGTTACATGACCAAAAGCGACATGCCACCGGCTTATACCAAGTAACTGCGCTAAGTCTGTTAAAAGGTGCCATATGGCACCTTTTTTTTTAACTTTTACCTCACCTTTAGCACCCACCCACACCGCCCAAAATATATAGCAAAGCTCTCACTAGCGGATTTTCCCTTACTCGCCTATAGTTTTAAGTTATAATCACCACCTGCTGGTTTTTATTTTGTACGACAATGACTTAACCGAGGTTTTAATGAAAAAGACGCTGCTATTTGGGCTTGTCAGTTTGCTTAGTCTATCTGCCTGGGCCGCTGAACCAACTAAACCGCAAAGCCCCACTAAAGTCACCCTGGTAAGCACCAACAGTGCCCAGCAACTGGCTTTTCATCCGATTAAATCGGCCCCAGCCAAAGTCATTACCCTAAATCATGCGAAAATTCCCGCCAGAGTCGCTGGTATTCTCCAGCAGTTAAATTACCGTGTCGGCGATACGGTTAAACAAGGTGATGTCATTGCTCAACTTGATTGTGAAGATATCAAACTGATCCAAGGACAGATAGATGCCGATAAACAAAAGGCCCAGGTGATGCTGGCCTTTAATCAACGGGAGCTGGTCAGAGCCAATAAACTGAGCAAAAACCAGTCGCTCAGTGAAGCCGAACTCGACCGCAATAAAACCGAAGTATCCACCAGCAAAATCCAGCTGGCCGCACTAAAACTGAGCTTAAAACAACAACAGCTTAATACTCAGCGTTGTACTGTCAAAGCCCCATTTGATGGCATAATTACCGCCCGTTTGGTGAATGTTTCTGAGCAAATCAGTCAGGGCCAAACACTGGTCGAGTTACTCCAATCTACCGAGCAAGAAGTATCAGCACAAATCGCCCTAAGCGATGAAAAAAGTTTTGCTAAGGCCAGCCGCTACTGGTTTGAGATTGACGGTAAAAAATGGCCGCTGCAATTACGCCATGTAGTTCCCCTGATCAAAGACGATTCGCGCAGTCTCGAAAGCCGCTTGGTATTTACCACCCAGGCCACCTACAGCGGAGCAACTGGCCGGGTAAAATGGACCAGTCAAAGACCCCACTTACCCGGTTATTTATTACAGCAAAGACAAGACCAGCTGGGCTTTTTTATCGTTAAAAACAACCATGCCCACTTTATTACCGTACCCGATGCTCAAGAAGGTCGCCCGATCCCCGTCGAACCAAACAGCGATCATCAGCTGATCATCGATGGTCGCTTTGGTTTAACAGACCAACAAGCAATCAGGCTAAAAAAAACGGCTACAGATACCCTAATAACTAAAAAGGACTAATTAAATGTGGCTCAAGTCTCTGATTAAAAACCACGTTTTAACCAACCTGGTTTTTATATTAGTACTGATTATAGGTGGTATAACTTATAACCAGCTCCCCCGTGAGCAAGACCCTACCGTCAACTTTAACTGGGTGCAGATCACCATATTATCCCCCGGTATTGGCTCCAGCGATATCGAACGCAAAGTCACCGATGTAATAGAAGAAGCCATCGAAAAAATT
>JBLHHD010000462.1:0-3447 GCA_047614605.1 Alteromonadaceae bacterium | reverse complement strand
CGGTCTATTTAAGCCAGGCGCTTAGGAGGCAGTACCAGACAAGGCCTGCATGTTAACTGTAAGAATAAGGGTCATCTTAAAGAAGCTTCATGCTTTTTGCTGACTCACCAATCCCCACTCATCAAAAATGCTTCCGCGGAAGCATTTTTACATTGTAGACAAAAGGTATTTATTCTAAGCATAATGTGTTTTTTAATGCACAAGCCCAATTCCCCGCTATAATTAGAACTGTGCAAATAAACAAGGGAGAAATCGACACAAACAGACAAGTACAACACCAAAGTAATAGAAGGTAAACAGGCGCTGACTCAAAGGGGGACCAACCTCCTCGAATCAGCTCATCACAATTAACATCAAAACTCTTAGACCGAGTAAGGATGAAAATCATGACTTTGAAAAAAGTAACAGTCATTGTGCCTGACGTCACGGCTTTATTGCCCGTCGCGTTATCAAGTCCATAAAATACCATCGAAATCGCTCACACAACCCCAACAGCACCAATCGCCGGAGGCCATCATGAGTGATTTTAACCCACTGGTAAAAGACACCACCGAAAAAACCCTAAACGAAATCATCAACACCCTGCATTACGTCAGCACCTCGCTCGACAGAATGACCGACGTTGATGATGAAAGCCAAGCTTATCTGAGTGCGGCACAAGCAGCGGGTATACGTAATATTATCGACAGTGTACAAAATGCATCCGAAGTCTGCGCCGCACAATGTGCCAGACAGGTAAATAACCTTTAACCTTAACCAGTAGCGCCTTCTGAACCGGGCATTACGCTTCAATAGCACACCCCAAAAACCATCCACCACCCCATAACAAAGTCCCCCGTAGGTCGGGCATAGCGAATTGGCTTCGAGTTGGGCTTGTTCTTGATGATCACATCAGGAGCAGTCAACTCAATTGTGCCAATTAATCTCACCGTTAATATTGCTGTGATATTCCAAAGTGTTGTCTGCCACCAGTGCTGCTGTATTGGTGATGCTCTGCTTAACGACTTCGCTATCATCAACGTCAGGGGTCACTGTCAGCCCAACCCAGGCATTTCGGCCATTTTCTTTGGCCGTATAAAGGGCGTGATCGGCGATACTTACAACTTGCTCCCAGCTGGCACTTTCGGGTAACTTGCCAATAAACGGATAAGTGGCGTAACCAATTGAGCAGGTTTTATTAATCGTCAGACCTTCTCCTACACTAAAAGAATGTCCAGCGACGACCTCTCTTAACCTTTCTGACATTACCGGGGCATCAGCGGCACTGGCCGCACGTACCACGACTAAAAACTCTTCACCACCCCACCGCACCAGGTAGTCAGAGGCTCTGAATACTTTTTCCAGTAATAATTTGATGTCTTTTAATACCTGATCCCCTGCAGCATGACCGTAGGTATCGTTAACGGGTTTGAAGTGATCCAAATCAATCAGAAAAAATATCATGTTGGCATCAGCAGGTAATTTGAGGCTTCGTCCGGCATTAAAATCATTATAGCTACGCAGCGTCTGGGCAATATCATAATCAAGATATTTGGTTAAAAAACGGCGGTTTTTCAGCTGGGTTAACTGATCAGTTAAACTGACCTCTTCAAGGGTACTGTAAGCTTGTTCAAGTTCGCGGTTTTTTTCTGCCAATTCATTGGTTCGTTCAACGACTCGTTGTTCAAGTGACTGGAGATGGTTATCAAGCTTTTTTTGCAACTCATAGTTTTCGACCGCGCGTTTGGCAGTCCATAAAAAATCTACCCGCTCAAAAGGTTTAAGGATGAATTTGTAGATATGGGCTTTGTTTACCGAGTCGATGATAGATTCGACATCAATAAAGCCGGTGACGATGATACGTACTGTTTTGGGAATGATTTCGGTCAGTCGTTCAAACAACTCAACACCAGTCATATTGGGCATACGCTGATCACTGATCACCATACTTAATTTTTCGGGGTGTTCCATGTTTTCTATCATTTCAAGCGCGCTGATCGCATCTTCGGCCTCAAGCACCCGGTAATGGTCTTTTAATACCGCAGCCATTACTTTGCGGTTTGATTCTTCATCGTCGACAATCAGCACGGTATGCTGCTTGACTGAGGTGTCTTTAGCCTGCAGCTCACTTAACTTTTTTTTGCTGAATAATGACATTATCCGTTACCTTTTTTACTGTTACCAACCCGCTTAACAAAACACTTGTACCAAGGCTAATTGTAGGTGCTCATTCAGTCGTTGGCGATGATTAATGTAAAAAATAACAGTTTTGATAGCCATAATGCAACGCAATATAGAAACTAATTTGGCGGTAAACGGGGTATTGAACAAAAATTAAATCATAATTGGCTGTTATGATGCCCGTTAAGGAAACCACAACAGCTTTTTAGGGTAAAGCGTTATTCAATTTCGAAAAAGCGATAAAAGACTTTATACAGCTCAGTGCCCTGATACACACTGCCGCTGGCGCAGTTTAACACTGGTATAACCGGCTCAGGTAAACTTAACGTTTGCAGGGCCTCTTGGTGTGGATAGTGTTGAATTTGTAGTATTTGCGCCAATGGCTGCCCGGCTGGCAAAATCTCACCATGCACCGCCTGAAACTCAGCTAGTCCACCACAAGGCGAATAAACGGTTTTGTAATCCTTCAGATGACAACCAAAGCGAGTCATTTTAGCCGGTTCGAAACACTCTTGAGTAAACAGCTCTTTATGTGACAGGTAACTTAATAAGCTATTGGCATCAGCCTGCGCTTCAATCAGGTCAATGTGTTCTTGTGAACCCAACTCAACGGTAAACGCCTGAACCATAACAGGCAGTTGACGCCCTTTACGGGCAAACGCTTCAGTTAATGACCACCAGGGCACAAAACAGGCTTCATCCAGCGCCCCGTCAAACCCATTGGGAATAACCAGAACATGAGGGATGTTAAAAAACGCGGCCGTTTCCATGGCGTATTCAGCGACATAAAGGTGCTTGCTCGATGCAGGACCAGTGTGCAAGTCCAGTACATAATCGGCTTCCAACGCCATTTTTTGCAGCGCATAACACACATGTTGACCTGTTTTTAACCCCAATTGATCACCCATGGCTTTACTCAACTGTTGCCTGAGTTGCTCACGAAATAACCCCCTGACCTCTTCGTCAGAAGCCGTTAAATTAGACTCAACAAAATCGGGGATAAAGTCTAAGTCACAATGGTATAAACGGTTCCAGTTATCACCGGTAATGGGATCAAAACGACCCATCGTATATTCACCCGATTTTTGGTTAATACCCAACGGGTTAGCCTGAGGTACCAGGGTAACTTTACCCCGCACCGACAAGCTTTCGAACTGCTTTAACAGTTGGTAAATGACCGCGTTACCCTGAATTTCGGCACCATGGATATTAGCCTGAATATAGACCTCTGGGCCTTCAATATCACTGGTCACAGTGAATACCGGGATGGTTAAATCTTGTCCGTTA
>JBLHHD010000461.1:0-3463 GCA_047614605.1 Alteromonadaceae bacterium | reverse complement strand
GCCGTTTTGATTAAGCTCATGAATGATTTCGATGTACTGGGCCATCGCTTCGGGGATATCTTTACGTTGCCATAATTTGCCAATGCCATCGTGGTATTCACCGGTTTTTTGGGCGCTAGCATCCGTTAAACGATACATGCCAGCCCCGGCGTGGGTATCTATGTAGCTAAACCCCTTGTCTTTTCCCAACATATAGTCAAGCACCAAAGACATAACGGTGTGTTTTAAAACGTCGGCAAAATTGCCTGCATGGTAGGCGTGGCGGTAACTTAACACAATAGCGGCTCATTCATTTAGAAAATCTGGCCGCTATTATAGCGGATATACCCCAGGTTTGGTTTTTTGTATTCTAATGTTTATGTTGCTCGGCTTTGTGATGTTTGTTCGGTTGGTTAAAGCCACCAAATTTGTCTTTAACAAATCGCGAATGACAACTGGTGCAGGTTTCGTTCATTTTATAGATATAGTAATTTACCAGCTCAATATCGCGCTCCTGTGCCACATGGGCGAGCATTCCGGCGTATTGATGCAATTGCTGATCAAGTCTTTTAAACTCCTGGGGCAGCTTATCGTGTAATTCGTGACGTTGTTTTGCGTTAAGTTTTTGCTTGAGAATGAAGCTGTGTTTGATTTTCTGACCCACCGCCGAGATCTGCCCCCAGTTGCCTGATACCGTCGCAAAAACCAATGACTCCATACCACCTTTGATTTGTTGCATCTCTTGATTGAGTATTTGGCGCAGCTCAGGAGAAAGATCAATCGCTTCGCCTTTATCATGAGTTTGATGCGGTTTGGCCTTGTCATGCTCAGCACCGTGGTGGTGATTAGCAAATACGGCTGTAGAGGCGCATATAAGGCCCATTATGAGTAATTTTTTCATGCGGTTTCTCAGTTTATCTGAATCGAAGGTATTGCTGAAAATAATAGCGCAGATTAAGCGGTTTGGGTGGATAAAAAAACGGCATTCGATTAGCGAATGCCGTTTTTTTATTAAGCGGTTTCTGCGGTTAGAAAAGCGCTAAATTCGAAGGTAGGATCTTCCCAAGTCACCGCAACATCGCTGACCTGTGCTTGATCCGAACCGACTTTACACCAATCAGCGATTGCAACTAGACCTGCCTCTTCACCTTCGGCAACAATCTCTACTCTGCTGTCTCTAAGATTTCTGATCCAGCCGGTGATATTAGCTTCAATAGCCTCTTGTTGAGCGCAGGCACGAAACCAAACACCCTGTACTTTTCCTGAAACGTAAATGTGTACTCTTTTTATCGCCATAAGGGTTGTTATTATTGTCTCAAATCATTTTTTCAGTGTAGGTTAAAACGACAGAATTACAATAGCTAAAAATCACTAAACATCAGTTAACATCAGTTAACAGCAAAAAACCCCTTATATTTTTATTGCTATCAGAATTCATAACTTATTGAAAGACTTAATTGCGATTCATTTTCATCATTAAAAGTGCCATTTTTAAGCACCCTACTCCGACGCCCATCCACATCAACGGTTACCCATTGCCCGATAACAGTCCAAGGTTCTCCAAAAGCCCGCCAACGAGCTGCAACCGTTAACGCCCTGCCCTTGTCATTCGACTCAGCGGGTAACCGTGCATGATCCCGTGCATCAAACTGCTCAACACGCAACGAATAGTCCCACTGTTTTAACTGGTAACGGACCATCAGATAGGTGGTGGTAAAGTCCACATCAACCCCGACGGTTGAGGGGACCCCCATCGATGAAACACCCCACAGACTTTCGCCTAATACGCGCCAGTGTTCATTAATATCCCATACTGCCCCGAGCAATGAAAAACGCGTTTCCCAGGCATATTCGCCATGGTATATTTTGTTATCGGCACCGTTATCCAAGTAACTAAATTTAAATGTCATCGCTGGTGATAGTGTCCAGTAACTGTGTAACAAAAAGCCGTACTGGTGATCCAAATCACGGTCAAAAGGTTTAGACCCATCAACTCGCTGATCGGCAAAAACACCCTCATCAATTTGACTTAAAGCAGGCAGTGTCAGTACTTCGCCATAGGCACTTTTATGCCGTCCTATCGACCAACCCCGCCAAGTTAGCTGAGTGCCCATGCCATCGTTACCAACAAAGCTCATTGCGCCCAGGCCAAAACCACTACCCAGGTCTTCGTCAAACTGGTCAAAACGCACTTCCAGACCAACCGGACGGACTTCTTCGGCTATCCAGGTGTTTAAGGCTGAAAAGTTATTGCTGTAGGGGGAGTCCCAAAAGTCCTCGGTATTTTCCATCGAAGAGGGCATAAAAAACTGACCTAGACTAAAGGTCAAACTATGTTCATCGTTGATGGGATAGTTGTAATAGCCAAACAGCTGAATAAGCCCGGCACCTCCTCTGTCGCCCTGGGCTTCACTGGTGACCTGTAAGTGACTAAAAAGACCAAAGTTGTCATTGGTATATTCGTAAGCGATTTGTAGCGTAGCGTCCAGTTCAAGGCCATTCTCGCCATCAAGACGGCTCATGTCGGCACCATCGGTGCCGCTGATACTATTGTTGTAACTGCCCAATAACGTCGCTTTACCGTTTAGCTGATGATCACTGTCAGCGAAACAAGGAGAGGAGAAGATAAGACTGCTAAGTAGAAGGTTGGTTTTAAAACCCATATTGCTCGGTTTAGCTGATAAATAATAACAACTACCATAGCAGAGTTTTAGGGTTGCTAATAGACCGCAACCCTTTGATACAGATTAATGGGTGACTTTAGAGAATGGCTCACTATGAGCTTGTTGTTCAATACCAGAGTGGGGCTCAATACTAGAGTGGGGCTCACCAGCCATTAATGCATCAAGACAGACGTCGGCACCATCTTTCATGTCCAGTGCCAAATCTTTAGCTTTAACTAAATCTTCGTACTTTTGCTTGATCCTCAAGTATTCATTTCTGACAGTCCTGCAGCTGTCCTTTTCACCGATGGCAGCATACTCTTTAGCCGAAGCATTGATAGCATCTATAACATGGTTTTTGTGCTTATGTTCATGGGCACTAATATGATCTTGGAAAGTTTGCCACCATTGCTGATGTTTCGTTGACAAAGAGGATACATTGCTCCACTGGGGTAAAGTGATCACAACATCCACCTCGGCGTCTAGGTGACGCAGCCTACAACCCTTCGCTGTTGATTTAAAGTTAATGTCGTTAACCAAATCCCAATCGATACGCGCCCAAACATCAGTTTGAGGATCGGGATTGACATTTTTCATTTCTTGGAGCAATTCGTCCGGCGTATTTACCGTTAAATCGAAGTATTTGATATCCAAATTGACTTTGATTTGTGCTTGAGCAACATTACCAAGTAGTAACTCAAGTTTCGGAGTTCATTTTGACGTTTTCATCACGGATAATCCTTGTCAGGCATTGCTTCCAAGCGCAGGGTAAAGCTGTCCATTTGCATGACTTGCTCAAAAAACTGTTTCACCTTACAATC
>JBLHHD010000460.1:0-3473 GCA_047614605.1 Alteromonadaceae bacterium | reverse complement strand
AAAGGCAGCTCCCCCTTTACGCTGGTTATGTATGATAAGTACTAACATGAAGGGCAAGGATATTATTGGTGATGTTTTGGGCAGGAATGGTTGTATCTGTGACAAATCATTGAAAATTAGCAAATAAATGCATTTTTACTTTATCAATAGGACTAACTTTCATATAAATAGTTCTCAGCCGAAATGTCGGCCCAGCCGAAACATAATCTTCTGCGTTGCAGAAAGTTTGCTTATAATGGGGTGAAATCATTAACTTACTGATTAATAAGTCTTACGACGGTGCTGCATAGTTATCGTCCCGCCATGCTGGTGGATGGAAACTGAGTTTACGGTGGTTCGACATTTCGACAAGAACTAAATAGAATACTTCGATTGACTTTATAAAAGGCTGCTGTGTGAATCAAATATCGATACCGTCAAGGTTTAGTTTTAGCTCGTTAAGTGTGCGGTTATCTTTTATTACCTTTATCATTTGTACTGTAGCTGGCATGATCGCTGCTGTGTTTATGCTGGAATCTGAATATCAGCAACTAGTAGATACCGAAGAGAAGTTGATTTCATCAACCAGTCAGCGTTACGCCAAGCTGTTTGAGAAGCTGATTCAAGAAAAGGTTTCATTGGGCGTTGCGGCCAACAATGTGGTCACTGAGACCTTAAGTGAAAATCTAAAGGTACCTAAAAAAACAAGTCGTGTGCTTAAAATGCCAGACACGACCTATCGTGCCGATGATGGGTACTCAGGTGCTTTTATGACAAGTGAGTATTATTCAGCACAAAATCAGTCCATTTTCCCCTTAACCGCTCAGCTGTGGAAAACCCTGGCGCCTACGGTGACCCAGGGTTTTTTCAACTTTTATCTGATCACCAAACAACAGTTTATCCGAATTACGCCCAAAGATTGGGCGCTTGAGGTTGAAGCTGATCATAACTTTGAAAAAGACCTGTTTTATTCCATTGCAACACCGCAAAGCAACCCAGACAGAAAGCCGGTTTGGACCCCAGTGTATTACGATAATATTTGGGAGAAATGGATGACCAGTCTAATAGTCCCCATTTATGTTAACGGCAAGTTCTTTGGTGTGACCGGCAGTGATTTTGTGCTCGATGAGATCTTCGACCGTTTTCAACATTTATCCGAAGTGGAAAGTGGCCGGGAAGCGTTTTTATTTGATGCGACGGGTAACATTCTTGCCCATCCCCAACTGATGGATCAAATTTTATTACAGGCCGGTGATATGGAAGCTAGACTGCAATCAGGTGATTTATTAAGTGATGGTGTTCATGCCCTAATGGAGCAAATGATCCATACCCATCCAAGTCAACTAGCGTCAGGTTATGAAGATGAACTGGGGCAAAAGTTTGTTATTAATATCCGCCCTATTAATGGCATGGGTTGGTATCTAGGGGTATACAACTCAGAAAAAAATATCCTCAAACATTACCAGGCACTCAAAACCAAATTGATTATTATTTTTGTGGTGGTGGCTTTTATGGTGGCGTTGCTGTTACAGCAAATTGTCTACCAGATTGGGCTTAAACGGATACGAGAATTAATGCAGGCGGTGCGTTATGTTGCCCAGGGCGGTTGGTCATTTGATTTGCCTGAATATAAAAATGATGAAATTGGCGCACTAGGACAAGCATTCCATACGATGACCACTGAGATCAACAAATTGGTTGAAGGGCTTAACCAAAAAATACATGAGAAGGAAGTGGCGGAGTTATCGGCCAATAAACTGTCCAAAGCGGTGTCGTTTAGTGGCAGCGGTATTTTGATCACTGATGAGCATTTACAGATTGAATATGTCAATCCGAAGTTATGTGAAATGTCGGGTTTTGATGAGGCATTTTTTGTCGGTAAACCATTGTTTAATATGATCTCCCATGAAATGGAGTTTTTAGCCGACGATATAAAAGAAGATTTAAAGCTGCGAGAGCATTGGCGTGGTGATATTTTACTGATCAACCGGGATCAAAAAGATTTGTGGTCGTCATTGTCGATTTCACCGATTTTGCAAGAAGACCGTACCATTACCAATTATGTTTGCTCGGCACAGGATATTTCGTTTGTTAAAGAAAGCCAGAAAAAAATGGAGCAACTGGCTTATTTCGATGTGTTAACCGGGCTGGCTAACCGGACCTTCTTTAAAATGCAGTTACGCAAGGCATTAGCCTTGTCAAAGCGGGGTCATTACTCCTTTGCGCTGTTTTATTTTGACCTGGACGAATTTAAACGAATTAACGATACCCTTGGTCATGATGCGGGTGACAGCCTGTTGATTGAAGTGGCTAACCGCTTGACCGTCAGATTAAGAACCGAAGATACTATTGCCCGTTTAGGGGGTGATGAGTTTGCGGTATTACTCAGTGGTATCAAGGACAAAGAAGAAGCCAAAAGCATTATCGAAACTATTGAAACCATGCTGATCCAGCCCATCAAACTGGGTAATAATGAAGTGATCATCAGCGCCAGCATTGGTGTAACAATGGCACCTTATGACAGTATGGAAGAGGATACCTTGCTCAAACATGCTGATTTGGCGATGTATGAGGCTAAAGAGAAGGGTAAAAACACTTCCCATTTTTATACCAAAGATCTTGATGCTGCCGCTAGAGAGCGAATGGTCATTGAAAATGAATTACGGGTAGCGATTAAAGAGAAGCAATTACTGTTGTATTTTCAGCCGCAGGTGGATATTGATGATCTTAGTGTGGTGGGGTTTGAGGCATTGATCCGCTGGTTACACCCACAAAAGGGCATGATATCACCGGCTCGTTTTATCCCGGTGGCCGAAAACACCGGACAAGTTGTCGAGATCGGTGAATGGGTGTTGTGGGAAGCCTGTCGCTTTTTGGCCAAATTGCAACTTGACGGTTATACCGGCAAGTTATCGGTCAATATATCAAGCAGACAACTTAAAGACATTAATATGGTTGGTTTGTTAGAACGGGTCATTCAAGAGACCGGCATTAATCCAAGCAAGCTAGATCTTGAGATCACCGAAAGCATGTTGATGGGTGATGTGGATGGTGCCATCAGGCAGTTGTATGATTTCAAAAAGCTTGGCGTGGCGCTGTCGATTGATGACTTTGGTACGGGTTACTCGTCGTTGAGTTACCTGAAGCGCTTTCCAGTGGATACACTCAAAATTGATCGTTCGTTTATTAAGGATATCCCCCAGGATAGGGATGATATGGAAATTTCATCGGCGATCATTGCGATGGCCCAAAAACTCAATCTTAAGCTGGTTGCTGAAGGGGTAGAAACCGAAGCGCAAATTGAGTTTCTGCGTAAAAACAATTGTTGTGTTATTCAGGGGTATTATTTTAGCCAACCGTTGCCACCCGAAAAAGTGGCTGAATTTTTAGTCCAATTCAAGAAAAACTGGGCAGATGCTTGATCCTGCCTAGGTGCTTGTCCGAGAATAGGGCTCGTTCTGAGGGAAAGCCAGTTTGAGATAGTTTTCGCGGTT
>JBLHHD010000459.1:0-3476 GCA_047614605.1 Alteromonadaceae bacterium | reverse complement strand
GCGCAAGACTCATTTCCTCATTAAAAATGCGGTGACGTTGTTCTCTAAGGAATACAAATAATTTACCGGAACGCTTTAATCGTTTACAAATTTGCTTTTCAGCCGGTAAAAGAGGTTCAAGTTAGTTCCAAAGATGTGTCATAGCAAGCTCAACAAAAATTTCAATGCGGTGTATTTGATCAGTTTTCTGACTCAATGTCCAGGTGATTAATTTTTAACTGATCGGTGCTCTAGGTCGGCAAAGAAATCTGGGGGAAGGTAAAGTGGACTGCTGGTATAACCCATGCCATTGATGATCATCGCCTTGACTCGCTGGCCATGCGTGACTTCGACACCTCTGTCCTCGTCAAGCGGCAGGCGTTTATCAATCCGCTCAACCAATCCGAGTCCCTCAACGGCAGCAGCGACCAACCCAAGATGGACAAGGGATTGAATTGTCGACTCCTGTGATATTGATAGCACGGGTGCTGCTAGCAGTGGCGGTTCTAATGGGTTGAATTTCACTGCATAATCTCATACGGATGTCTTAAGCAGTAGTATGTCACAGCAAAACAGGGTTGGCTTTGATCTATTGCCACCAATTGGGGTGATCTATTCACCATGAGTTTATGGCGGATATCTCACCGCTGAGAAATGAACCGAAAGTCGATTAATGTAAATATCGTGTTTCTAGAAAGTACTGCCGGATGTGAGAAACACAATAATCTCAGAAGAATTTAAATTAGGCGTATTATTCATCGTTTAAATTAACGATTTTTTGTGGTGATCTTTGTTTGGTCTTTTGATAGGGTGTATGCATATGCACACTGATATTTAAGTGGGTGTCTGCTGAAGTTAGCTTTATTGAATTGAAAGGCCATTTATGCGTTTAGGTAGCGGTCGTCCAGCAACGCAGTTTCAGGGCACTAACGGTGTAGCTCATGGATGACCATACTTTCAACCCTCTGAAAAACATGGTAAGTTTTTAATTATCAAACGCAACTTTGTCCTGAACTCTCACCAGGATGTGAGCTTCAGGACGACAAATAGGTAATAAACTAACAAAAGTCGACAAAAAAGTGCCTTTAATAAAAGACAAATTCCCTTTATCCTTGTATAACAGCTTGAAACCGTAATCTGGGCACATCAAGGTAGGACGTTATGAATAAGCAATCAAGACGAAAAATTAGAGAGTGGATAGGGGTAACTGCAAGCGTTGCAACCTTTGCATTTGCCCTTGTTGGCATTATATCCATACATGAATATGTCAGTGTGTTTGGATCAGCGGCGATTTTTGTCATTTTGTGTGGAATGTATAAATATGCCTAAAATGAGCGCCCTAGCTAAGCTGAAAGAGGTTTTATTAAAAAAACAATTTTTGATCCTTAAGCCATTATATTCCAAGCAGACTATCGAAGTCTGGAATGAAAAATTCAATGCCATTTTTTCATCTCAAAACCTGCCCAGGCGTTATGTCAATGCCCTTGATATTTTCAACGCCGGTTTACTCAAAGACGTTTTTACTCCCCAGTTACAGCAATTAATCTATGGTATGATGCCAGATGCTGTGCTGTTTCATTGTCATTCCTATGAGATTGATGCTAATAATGCCCGATCTCATATAGCCGATGATGTCTTTCTCGACGGCTGGCACAGAGACATAGATTGTTTACATGATCTAGACAATGGTGACATTCAACATATCAGCCTGTTTGTTTATTTAACCGACGTTTACGACACGAACGGCGCGTTTGAGGTGTGCGACAAGGTGCTGGGCTATTTTCCCCGCTTATTTAAGAGTTTCAGGTTTTACAAAATCATCGGCGCTAAAGGACATACCTTTTTGTTTAGCCGAAGCGCTTTCCATCGCGCCAGCCCGAATATCAGTGATGTACCAAGAAGAGTGTTGAAAATATCATGGCAAAGTAAACGGCTACCTAACAATAAGTTGGACTTAAATCAATTCACACAAGTCAAACGTCAGCTGGACGGCGCAGACGTTTTTTTACGCCAGTTATTTGGTGACGATCAGGTCTCTGCCGAGCAGGTGAGCACCTTTATGGCAAAGAGTAATTGCCCGGTTGAGCTTGGCGGAAAGCCCGAAAAGATCAATCTTTCCATGGGCTTGCTTAAAGAATTTAGAGGTGTGGTTAAAGATCTCGTTTATGTCAAACGATTGATCATCTATAAGTTTTTAAATTAAAGCTTATGGCGGAAGATGCTTGACTGGGTTGCTTTTAGCCGGGGCCATAGTTTGATATAAGCCCATTTTATCAGTGGCAGCCTAAATATCGCCAAGGGTTCAAACCAGAACCCCAACCTTTGCATTATACGCAGTAAAAAACTTTCATATAGGGTTTCGTTGTGTTGATACAGATAATCCAGATTGTCTTGGTGTAAGGCATTAAAGACTTCGACTGCGCCGCGTATATGTAACTGGCGGAAAAGGCTGTTATCGGGCAAGGAGGCATAAGGCAACTTTTCCTTGAATAACTTATCCAGGGCATTGGCTTGTTGCAACTGCCCGTTAATAAGAAGCCCGGTAAACAATCCCTGATTATTTTGTTGATAACTGATCACATAAACATTGTGAGCGTTTAGCGGATAGTCGCAAATAATGCC
This sequence comes from Alteromonadaceae bacterium, assembly GCA_047614605.1. Taxonomy (GTDB): domain Bacteria; phylum Pseudomonadota; class Gammaproteobacteria; order Enterobacterales; family Alteromonadaceae; genus JABSOG01. Next base: position 875 of record JBLHHD010000459.1, on the reverse strand, counting down.
TTTAGTTCCCGCTAGCATAAATGAACCCGCGTCATAATCTCTGGGTTCAACAATGCTGGCATAACACTTGTCAGAAAATTTGAAGTTGTATTCTTGATATCGGCCAAAGGCAATACTGCGGCCATGCAAGAGTTGCTTACCTTTATATAGCGAACGTATTAACGCCAAAGCATGGTAGCGAAAGCCACTGTGATTTAGATTGATCTTTTTCAGCTGGCCTATTTTATCTTGACTGAGCAGTTTCTGCGCGGCAATAAAAGGCGGCAAGCAAAAGGCATTTTCAAATGCCAGCACTTGTTTAAATGAAGAAAACAGTGAACAAAAATGGCTGTCGCTGATGTTAAACACCGGCGTGGTGACAACTAAGGTTATATGCTCGGTAGGCAAGTGTGCCAACTGCTTTAACAAAGCTGGCAAGGCTTCAGGTGGAATGCAGACAAAAATGATGTCGGTATTGGCAAGATCAAAACAGTCAATTTGCTTATCTACTTTAAGCTCCGGTGCCATGGCTTGCAGCCCGTCCGGTTTGTTGCCGCTGCGGTTTACCAGTCCGATTAACTCATACTGTTGCGCCAATACGGTTAATGCAGGCAATACCGTTTGTTGGATATAGCCGCCGCTACCGATCAACAGCAGTCTGTGTTTAGTCAATGCAGTCATTTCCCAGCTAAGTGATTATGCTGGCAGCATAAAGTAGTCTGGCGCTGATGTCCAATAAACGCCACCTGCGCATTAGCGCCAAAATAAAAACTTAACAACCACCGACTAAAGTCGGTGGGTTAAAACCCTGCGGACTGAAAGTCCAGCGTTCCGGCTGAAGCCAGTTGTCGGCGAGTCCACCAGCAAGTTCTAAATCCGGTCTCACCGTTACGGGT
>JBLHHD010000458.1:0-3480 GCA_047614605.1 Alteromonadaceae bacterium | reverse complement strand
ATTGCGCCAGCAACAGGTAGCACAACAACAGTTTGAAGCGATGCAGCTGCGATATGTCGACAAACAGCTGCAATATGAACAGAAAATGGCGTCTATGTACCAACAGGTAGAAGCTAACAAGTCACTGGCCGTTTCACTGCAGTTTCGCACCGGTTCAAGCGATATCGAACCGGTATATCAACAACAGCTGATTGAATTAGCCAAAACCATGCAGGCAATGCAGGGTTATGGACTGGATTTATCAGGTTACGCCGACCGTCAGGGGGAGGAGGTATATAACCAGCAATTATCACAACAACGAGCAGCAAAGGTTAAAGCATTTTTGGTTAGTCAGGGTATCGATGCCAATCGAATTGCAACCCGTGCGTATGGCGAATCCCAACCGCTTGAGCAAACACAAACCTTGCAATCTGATTTCTTTGACCGTCGGGTACTGCTAAAACTGGCGCCCAAGTCTCAGTCTGTTGCCAGTGCCCATTAATCTGATTAACCACTTTATTCACTCATTTCAGCAAAAGGAGAAAAACGATGAAAACAGCCACCATGAAACTGATACTGATCGTGGTGGCGCTTTTGTCACCGGCATACGGTTATGATGAATCCGTTGAACATTCGAGTAATCGCTTTGGTAAATCCGTAGCCCTACATGATGGCGAGCAGGGACGGCTGGTTTTTACCGCTCAGGATGAGGAAGATGGCGGCTTAACCCGCTACTATCTGGCACCCCCCCTTAAAACTGATGTCAGTATGACGATCACCGGGTTAATAGCTCGGGTGAGTGTCAAACAACAATTCACCAATCCCAATCAACAATGGCTTGACGGCGTATACACCTTTCCTTTGCCCGAGATGGCAGCGGTTGATCATATGAGCATGATCATTGGCGAGCGGGTGATCCAAGGGCAAATCAAAGCTAAACAAGAAGCCCGACAAATCTATAATAAAGCCAAAAAAGCGGGTAAAAAAGCCAGCCTGGTTGAGCAGCACCGCCCTAACATCTTTGCTAATAACGTGGCAAACATTGGCCCGGGTGAAACCATTACTATTGAGATCCAGTATCAGCAAACGCTGCAATATGATCAGGGCGAATTTAGTCTGCGTTTTCCAATGGTCGTTGCCCCCCGTTATATTCCGGGTAAAGGTATGATCGAAGGTTTTGATGGCAGTGGCTGGGCGCAAAATACCGACGAAGTGCTAGATGCCAGTTCGATAACACCTGGCATTAAGGGCGACAATGATAGTGATAGCCATGAAGTTTCAATTAACATCGACTTGCAGACCGGCTTTGAGCTGGCGTCGTTGTCCAGCGATTTTCATCCGTTGAAGATAAACGAACTCAATAGCCGCCAGTTTGCGATCACTTTAGATGAGCAGACGGTTATCGCCAACCGTGATTTTGTTTTGCGGTTTAAACCGGTGTCGTCAAGTATGCCCCAGGGGGCATTTTTTACCCAGCAAAGAGGCGAGCATAATTATGCGTTGTTGATGCTATTACCACCTTATGAACCCGTTGATGAGTCGCAGTTACTCAATAAAGAAATGATTTTTGTCATTGATACCTCAGGCTCGATGCATGGCGAGTCGATGAGTCAGGCCAAAGAGGCATTACAGTCAGGGTTGAATCGTTTAAAACCCACCGATCGGTTTAATGTGGTTGAATTTAACTCTCACACTTACAAGCTTTTCCCTAGAGCGGTAGCTCCAACGCCGGGAAACTTAAGTAGAGCACGACTCTATGTTGATGGTTTGGTGGCAGAGGGTGGCACCCAAATTGACGAAGCGTTATTGCAAGTTTTACATAACAGTGATGACGTTAGTGTGCTCCGTCAGGTGATTTTTATTACCGATGGCAGTGTCGGTAACGAAGAGGATTTGTTTGATATTATTGATCAGCAACTGGGTGATAGTCGTTTGTTTACCATTGGCATAGGCTCGGCTCCTAACAGCCATTTTATGCGTGGTGCCGCCACTTTAGGGCGAGGTACGTTCACTTATATTGGTGCGGTTGAGCAGGTTAAAAGCAAAATCAGCGCACTATTTGCCAAGCTCGAAAGTCCGCTGTTAAGTGATATTAAAATTAGCGGCCTTAGCGACTCGCAGCCAGTCGATTATTGGCCTAATCCGATCAGTGATTTGTATTTGGGTGAACCGCTGATTGTCAGTTTAAAGTTACCTGCTGATCTGCAAAACCTCACGGTCAGCGGTAAAATGGCGACTCAACCATGGCAGATGGATTTGCCAATCGCCACCGGGGGAACCGAAAAGGGATTGGATGTATTGTGGGCCAGAAACAAGATCCAGTCGCTCAGTGAACAAGCCCGTACGCCAGTCGAACGCAAAATCGTGGGCAAGGCGATCACCGAGTTGGCATTAACCCATCATCTGGTGAGTCGTTATACCAGTTTGGTTGCGGTGGATGTTACGCCGAGCAAACCCGAGTCGCAATCCAGTGTTAAAAAGGCGGTGGTTAATCACTTGCCTGATGGCTGGACTGACCATAAACCCCATGGTCAGTTACCTCGTGGTGCCACTTCGGCGCCGTTAAATCTACTGCTTGGATTGTTGTTATTGTTAGCGGCGATAGTGGTTCAATTATACCGTCAAAAGGGAGCGGGTTATGCTCGTAATTAAACCTGAAAAATTGACTTTTAAGGGGCTGACGGTAGCAACCTTGTTAGTGCTGAGCTTGTGGCAATTGGGGGCGGGGGCATATATTTTTGCCAAGGCCCAAGCGGCACAGTGGCTATTAACGGATGCCTGGCGAGAAACCCTAGCGGGTAAAACTTATGTCAAACCCTGGTCATGGGCCGATACTTGGCCGGTGTCTCGTTTGATGGTGCCGGGGCTGGGTTTGGATATGGTGATACTCGAAGGAAGTAGTGGGCGCACGCTGGCTTTTGGACCGGGCCATGTGATCAATACCCCATTACCGGGGGAGCTGGGCAATATAGTGATAGGAGGCCATCGGGATACCCATTTTAGTTTTTTACAGGATCTTAAAAAAGGCGATATATTGATCATTGAAACTACCCAGGGCAAACAAATTCACTATCAGGTGACGGGACACCAGATAGTGGATCACCTTGATACACAAGCGGTGCTCAGTCAGGAGAAAACCGCCCTTACATTAGTGACTTGCTACCCGTTTGACGCGATTGTTGCAGGTGGTCCCTTGCGATATGTCATTGAAGCAAGACCGATCTCAGCCATTCTTTGAGGTTGACGAGTGGCAAGATTAAAACGGCTGACTACACTAGAGCGCCATATGGTTAGAAAATAGACTCACCAGAATGGCTAAACATTGAGTATATTCTGGTTTAATGATAAACAAGAAGTGAATTCGTAACAAAAGGTTTTGTGGTCGTGTCAACGATTTTTAGACATTGCCAAGGACGAGTCTAAAATGTCCGTAAACGGCGTTAAATCCTTTTGCTTTAGAATGGCTAAAGCCAAAAGAATTTGCCTTGTTTACGAAAATTT
>JBLHHD010000457.1:0-3491 GCA_047614605.1 Alteromonadaceae bacterium | reverse complement strand
TTGCCTAAGATAGTCACAGGTTGATTGTGATTTGCCGTGACTTAGTTTAAGTCACCTTAACCCATAACCGTATCAGCCAAAACGGCATTTTGTTCATCGACTTTACGCTTACAATCCCGGTGGACAATTACCAGCGCATCAAGGGCTTGTTGCGGAGGAATGTCATTTTGCTCCAGCAGCATAATTAAATCCACTGCCAGTTTGACATGGCTTCGCGCCTGTTCGAATGTACTCATAAATGAGCTTACGCTTCTCTGAAATCTTTGTTGTCCAAATACTCAATTGCCCGGTCAACGGTGTCTTTGACTTTGATTTCCATTTGGATGCGCTCGTGCTGAGGTAAATAAAATGCCATATCGACCTGATAGCGGATGTAACGTGGTGGTAGTTGGTTTAAAACGATACAAGAAAGGTCTGCAATATAATTGGCGTCTTTTTGGGTATCCAGGCCCATCATACCCAATCGCTCTATGACAATATGCTCATAGAAGTTGTGTATATCGTTATCTAATTTCATGATTAAATCCTCACTGCTAAAATGTCTACAAGACTTATTGTTTAATTAACTGCCAAGATTATGTTGTCAGGCTTTATTTTGTCAACCAAAAGGTTTTAACACGGCCAGGAAAATCACTGCAATGAGGATTAAAACAGGCATTTCGTTAAAAACCCGGTAAAATTTGTCACTACGGACATTTTGATCTGTTTTAAAGTCTTTGAGTAATTTAAAGCAATAAGCGTGGTAAATATAGAGCAAACTGACCAATAATAGCTTCAGATGTAACCAATGACTGGTTTTAAACCAGCTTGAACCGTAGCTATAAATTAGCAAAAGGCCAAATACTAGCGTTAGTACAGCAAAGGGCGTGACAAAGTACAATAACCGCCTTTCCATCACCTTTAGCAACTCCTGACTTTGTTTGTCTGTGCTCATAGCATGATAGACAAATAGCCGTGGCAGGTAAAAAATGCCGGCGAACCAAGCCACCATAAAAAACAGGTGTAATGCTTTATAGGTTAGTAAAACGGTCATATGAGTTTATTGCGCTCGATTAATAGTCTGCGTAACTGATGCCAGCGAATGATGCCGACAATATTTTCAAAGTTATCCTGGTAGATATAAACTGCCCCACCGCGTTTGGAGTGCAATAACTCAAAAGCTTCGGCTAACGTTGCTTGACTGGAGACACCTTGCATCGGCCAGTAGTGAATTTGTTGTTGCTCATCAACCGATCGGGCTGCTAAAACACCTTCGTCGATAAATGCATCTTTGGTATATTCTGCCAGTTTTAATTCGCTGCCGACAACATAATTATCACGAATGATCAAACTGTGATCATTTTGCTGGGTCGACAGGTAATGTGAAACTTCTTCTTCATTGGTATCGTCAATGATCTGATAATTGTTGTCCAGATAAGCCAAAACGCCCACTTTTTGCAACGCCTCGGTGGCAGGAGAGACTTTATACTCCAGTTGTTGGTATTCGAGTTGACGTAGTAAAATTGAGCGGTTGCCAAACCACTGTACACTGAAGATATAAGACAGAGTAATGACAAACATTGCAGGGGCAATCAAATCAGGGTTAGCAGTTAATTCGAGTAGGGCGACTAAAGCGGCCAATGGTGAGTGCAGGGTTGCTGCCATAAGCCCCCCCATTCCCAGTGCTGCATACAGTGCAATGTGATCATTATCAAGGCCCAGTGAGGCGGAGGCTATGCCAAACAATGCGCCGAGCAATACCCCAAGGCCAAGGATAGGGCCAATGATACCCCCAGGAATCCCGAGTCCCAGCGCCAGTATGGTGGCAAAAAATTTGCTGATAAAAATGGCAGCAATAAGTTTAAACCCGGAGGTATCTGACAGGGCAAACTGGATGGCTCCCATGCCAGAACCCAATGCATGGGGCACAAAGTAACCAATGATGGCGGTAATGATCCCGGCCAGTAGCAATCGGGTAACCATTCCCACTGGGCGAAAGGCGATCATAACGCTCATCATGCTGCTATTAAAAGCCCAGGCAACGGCACTGAGCATGGCGCTGCAAACAATTAAATACAAATAGTTGATACTGTCAATTTTATCAATGGTAAAAAACGATAGTTCATGATGATCACCAAATACCATACGGGTGAGCATAGCGCCAATAACTGCACTAAGCATGATCGGAATGAAAACATGGATTTTGTATTCACGAAAAACCACTTCCATGACAAAAATGACAGCGGCCAGTGGGGTATTAAAAGAAGCCGCAATAGCAGCGGATATACCGCAACCCGTCAGAGTTCTAATGCTGTTGTAGGGTAATTTTAACCAGACTCCGACATAACTGGCACTTGATGCGCCGATATGAACAGAAGGGCCTTCACGACCTACCGAAAAACCACTGACCAGTGCCAATATGCCACCAACAAATTGATTGATGGCGTTTTTAATCGGCATATCGCCATATTTCATCTTGATCCGGTGGATCACAAACGGGATCCCCATGCGGTAATGTTTATAACGGCTGATAATGGCACTGCCAGCGATTAAGAGCGAACCTGCCAGAGGTAAAGCAAACCGTTCAAGGCTGGTTAAACTGGTGAAGTTGTCAAATTGGACGACAAATAGCAATTGCAGCTTTTCTATTGACAGACGAAAGAGGATAATCATCACCGCTGAGCTTATCCCAGCCAAAACACCGAGTAATGAAAGTTGAATACTGGTGACTGGGTGGGCTAGTTGACGCCTGATGTTGTCAAGCGACATCTGCGAGTTTCCTGATCTATTATTTAACCGCCATTATAGGCGGATTTTGCCAAAGACCCTAATTAAACATTAACTAGACAGAGTTTAAATGAAGCAATATTTATCAATTGGCCACTTAAAACAGCGATACGGGCGTTTCAAACTGTTGCTGGGATGGTTAACTTTTATTACCCTTTGCCTGTACTGTGGCTATTGGTTGGGTTCTACGGCATTGGCACAACATCAGCTGTTGGCTGAGCATCAGCAACAAAGACTGGATGAACTTTATCAAGTCAGTGATAAGCAGCTTGAGCAAATTAACTTTCTTAAAGTGGAAGTGGAGGTTGAAAAGCAAGCTGGTGGTTATGTCAAAAACCAATTGCAGGAGTTGCAGCAGGAAAATTTCAAATTACAAAAAGCCTTAAGCTTTTATCAAAAAGTAATGGCCCCTGAGCTCGAAGCTGAGGGGATCTCACTGGACAGCTTTACGATTGTGCCGAGTAAAAGCAAACGAATATTCCATTATAAATTGGTGTTAGTGCAAACCACTAAGCTTAAACGTTTTGCCAGAGGATTCATTGAACTGAAGGTCAAAGGCAGTTTGGATAATAAGATTAAAAGTTATGATATTAAAACCCTGGTCGAGGGGTTTGACAAAAAATCACTGCAATTTAGCTTTCGCTACTTTCAGATTATCGAAGGTGATCTGACGTTACCGCTTGATTTTATCCCCGAAACCGTTTTGGTTGCTGCCATATTACCAA
>JBLHHD010000456.1:0-3494 GCA_047614605.1 Alteromonadaceae bacterium | reverse complement strand
GGGAAATGAACCAAATTCGGTAGGTTTTTTGGTGTAAATTACCACCAGCATCACAATCAATGCCAAGGCAATATTAAATGAAAACAAAATATCCAGCAAAAATGCCGGTAGTGGCAAAACCACCATAGCCAGAGCGGCCATAACTAAAATAGGAGTACCTACCCCTTTTAAGTAGTGAAGGTGCTCTTTGTTAAATGAACCTAACATTGCTTTTGCTTGCACGATGGATCCCCTGATCACGACACGAGTTTTTGACACTGGACTGAGCTGGTGCAAATTGCGTTCCAAAGGTGATTTTTTTTGCTAAGCGACTTAACGCCTGAATGCTGGCGGAATGGGCAAGTTCTTTTTCAACGCAGTAGGACGACGACCTTTACGGGCTTTAAATTGATTTAACTGGAAGACATAAGCCAACACCTGAGCGACAGCAACAAATAATTGCTCAGGCACTTCAGCGTCGATTTCGGTAGTGTAATACAACGAACGGGCCAACATCGGGGATTCAATGATTGGCACCTTATGTTCTTTGGCGATGGTACGAATATGAAACGCCATCTCGTCAGCCCCCTTGGCAACTAGCATAGGTGCGCCAGACTTTTGTGTGTCGTAACGAATAGCCACTGAATAGTGGGTCGGGTTGGTCACTACAACATCAGCAGTCGGGACCTCAGCCATCATCCGTCGTTGTGACATTTCACGCTGGGTACGACGAATACGGGCTTTGATCTCAGGACTACCTTCTGAATCTTTGTATTCGTCCTTAACTTCCTGTTTGCTCATTTTTAATTGCTTGTTGTGACTGTAAACCTGATAAGGTGCATCAACAGCTGCGATCACCAATAAACTGGTGGAGATCCCCAAAAATGCCCAGGCCAGTAATTTAACTGCCGAGATGATGTTAAAAGGGGTCGTTTCGATACCCAAATGAAGTATGTCCGGGAAAAATGCACTCAGGATAAAATAGGAAACCCCGGCTACGGCAAAAAATTTCAACAGCGACTTGGCCAACTCCACGAACGCCTTAGGACCAAACATCCTAACAATACCTTTTGCTGGTGACATTTTACTGGCTTTAGGCATCATCGCCTCAGCACTGAGATTAAACCCGCCCAACAAGCTATTGCCTATAAATGCGGCCATCAAAATGATGAAGAATATCATCGGCAACGAATCGGACAGCGCTTTGCCAACTTCAACCCAAATTGAAAACATCATGGTAGTATCGTAGGTTTCATCCCGATTAAGGGATAACGCTCGGATCATAATGGTCGCCAGCCCTTTACCTAACTCCTCGCCTTTTAGTAGCAAGGCAACGGCGCTGAATATTAAAACAAAAGCGGTACCTAAATCTTTAGAGCGGGCAATCTGACCTTTCTTTCTGGAGTCTGCAAGCTTTTTCTCCGTGGGGTCTTCTGTGCGTTCTTGATCATCACCCGCCATATTCGTTTACTCCAGTTAACAACCAACAATACCACAAGCCAACAGTAAAGCTTGCTGCCATTGGTTGTCAAAATGAAACGCAAAATTTTCCAGGGTGATCCACATGATCAACAATCCGGACGTCATAGTAATAGGAAAGCCAATAGTAAACACGTTAAGTTGTGGCGCTGCACGTGTCAGTATACCAAAAGTGATATTAATCAATAACATCGCAGTCATCGGTGGCAATGCCAGCACCATAGCAGTCGAAAACATCCAGCCGCCCCAGTTAGCAAGATCATAGTAGTGACTAATATCTAGCCACTGATAAGACACCGGTAAGGCGATAAATGAGTGAACCACCATCTGAATCAATACCAGATGGCCATCCAGTGCCCAAAATAGTAAGGTCGCCAAAATTAGATAAAACTGACCAACCGCTGGCACATTCATACCATTTACGGGATCAACCATGGACGCAAAACCCAAGCCGGTCTGCATCGCCACTATTTGCCCCGCCAGTACAAAGGTATTAAGCATTAACATTGAAACAAAGCCGATAATAACGCCAATTAACATTTGTTGGGCGACCATCAGCACCATTTGAAATGAGAACAGGTCGGTAAAAGCGGAAGGGGGTAACACTGGCATCACCATAATGGTCAGCAAAACAGCCAGTGCCGATTTAATCCGCAGTGGTGTCGTACGAGAGCCTATCCCTGCCATTACCCCTAACATCGCAGAAATACGGGTCAATGGCAGCAAGAAGTCAGCCAGCCATTGCAAGATGATATTCATCGGGTATTCAATCATGACCGATACCAACCAATTTTATCAGTAGTAATGGTATACGCACAAACGAGTTCATCTGCTGCTCACCCCAATATACTTGGAATACGTCCGACCAATCCGATGGTAAACTCGACCAGCGTTTGGGTTAACCAGTGGGCACCATAAATTAGCGATAACAGCGTCACAATAAGACGGGGTAAAAAGCTCAGCGTTTGTTCATTGATTGACGTGGCGGCCTGAAAGATAGCCACAACCAGCCCCACCAGCAAACTGGGAATGATGATCACCGATACCAGCATGATCACCAAAAACAGGGCGTCTCTTAAGACATCAACGAAAATCTCCGGTGCCATGGTTAGGTCCCCAAGCCAAAGCTGGTAGCCAAGGTGCCCATCACTAAACTCCAGCCGTCCACCAGCACAAACAGCATTAATTTAAACGGCAAAGAGACAATCATTGGTGACAACATCATCATACCCATAGCCATCAGGATACTGGCAACCACCAAATCGATAATTAAAAACGGGATGAAAAACATAAAACCAATCTGAAAAGCGGTTTTGAGTTCGCTGGTAATAAATGAGGGGATGATCACCGTCATCGGCGCATCTGAGGGTTGGTCCAGCGCTTCAAGACCGGCAATTTCGGCAAAGGTAGACAAATCTGTTAGCCGGGTTTGCGACAACATAAACGCCTTAATCGGCTCTTTTGCCTGCGTCAATGCATCCATCGACTTTAGATCTTCATTAAGATAAGGTTGCAGTGCCTTAACGTTAATCTCGTCAAATACCGGCGCCATAATAAAAAAGGTCAAAAACAGCGAAATACCAATCAACACCTGATTTGATGGTGACTGCTGTAAACCAATGGCCTGACGAATGATAGCCAGCACAATAATTATTCGGGTAAATGAGGTCATCATCACCAGTGCCGCCGGGATGAAGCTCAACGCGGTCATGATCGCCAGCACTTGCAGCGATATAGTGTATTCTTGATTGCCGTTGGGGTTGTTAGTTAAAGTCAACGCCGGTATGCCAGTAGCATCAGCCATGACTCCCGGGGCAAAAATCATTAAAGCCATTACACAGAGCCATTTAATCATGACGTTTTTTAGCTCCCTGGAGGATTTTTTGAAAAGATAACCCCGCCGATTTCATCGTTACATTAGCATTAGCGGCTTCAATGGGTTCATCCAGCGTCAGTAAATGATTGATTTGTTGGCTTGTAACGCCCAGTAGATGTTGTTGACCGTTCACTTCAATCACCAAAACCCGCTCCTTGGT
>JBLHHD010000455.1:0-3503 GCA_047614605.1 Alteromonadaceae bacterium | reverse complement strand
AATTGCTGTGACAAATAAACCTGCTCCCCCATAGCACAATTGGATATCGCACTTAAAAATTTGGCGTCAGTTTTATCGGCATTAGAACGTCCCCAACAACGTATAAACGAAGCGATTTCACCCGGTACGCTGGCACTGCCAAGTTTTTTAATTTGCCAATCGGCATTTAGTACCACGTCAAACAGCCGCTGTTGATTGGCATGTAACTGTTCACCAATCAAGCGTTTAAGACTCGCGACCGGCCTACCACGTAACTGATAACGCTGATACAATTGATTCAGTTTATCCAGCGGCACTAAAAAACCAATCTGATTACCGGCAGTAGCTACGTTAATTCCCACCACTTCGCCTTTGACATTTACCGAGGGTCCACCACTCATTCCCGGGTTAACCGAACCGGTAAAGTGAATGCGATCATAAAAGCTTTTTTCTTTAAGACCATTATAGGTGCCGGGGACGACAATCATTCCCAAATCATGAGGGTTACCTAAGGAGTAGATTTTTTCGCCTTGAGAGGGGGCTTGTGAAGCTAAAGAGAAAAAAGTATCAGTAGATTCTGGTCTTTTAACCAGAGCGAGATCATTAATTACATCAACATCAATCACCTCAAGTGGGGCTTTATTGCCTTGGTTATCAAGGTATTCGAGTTTGAATTTATTCCGATGTTGGACATAACCGGAAATAACATGATAGTTGGTGGCAATCACCCCCTGCTCATCAATCTGAAAGCCTGAACCGATGGAGGACTTGTTGCCGGTGGCCTGCTCAATCAGGCGAATTTGATAAAGTGCTGGCTTAAACGTATTAAATAACTGCTCGGCCTCGTTAGCCGATACCCCTGCAGCAAGACTCAATAACAACCAGCTGCACACGATTTTTTTAAACACTAAGACCTGTCCTGTATTGACTCCTAAATAGTGCCTTTATCATAAAGTAATCTGTTCAAAGTGACAGCCTTTGTTTGTAAAATATTACATCAGGATAAAAATGTCGGCTTGTAATAATAATACCCCTGTCCCTTATGTACACCAAGCTCACGCAACAGCAGACCCGTTTGCTCGTCTTCAATGCCCTCGGCGACAATCTCCAACCCCAGTGCCAGACTCATTGAGATTATACTTTTAACCATTAACAGACTTTTATTCGATTCACAGACATGGATCACAAAAGACCGGTCAATTTTCAAAGTATCAATGGGCAGTTCATGCAAATAACTCAGTGACGAATACCCCGTGCCAAAGTCATCAATTGCCAGTCGAAAACCCATCGCTTTAATTTTCTTTAAAATCGGGTTAACTCGCTCAAAGTCGTTCAAAAATGATGTTTCGGTGATCTCCAGTTCAATAAAATCGCTACTACAAGCACTCGGTTGACTGATGCAGCGTTGTAACAACGCAATAAAATGCTCATCAAGCTGAGGGGCTGCCACATTGACGGCTACATGCTGTAAGTCGGTATAAGTACGTTTTAGTAATGCCACATCTTCAAACACCTTGGTTAACACCATGGCACCTATGTCATTAATCAAACCCGCACTTTCGGCAATCGGAATAAACACATCCGGCCTAATAATACCCAATGCCTGATGAAACCAGCGCACCAGTGCTTCAACCCCCACGACCTTACCTGTTTCAAGGTCAATCTTAGGCTGGTAGGCCACCTTAAAACCATCGGTGCTAATGGCACTGAGCAATTCTTTTTCAATCAGTGCCTGATAGCTTATTTTTCGGTGTAGCTGTTGGTCATAGATAGTTAACTTACAGTTAGTCCGAGAGCCTTCGTAAGTGGCCAGTAAAGCATTGTGAACCAATTTTTCATAATTACTCGGGTCGACCCTGCCAACCTCATCACTGATACATACACCTAATGTCGGTTTGGAATAAGCCGCCTGGTCACCGTTATCACTGAGTTTAATCGGCTGATTAAACCGCTGCTGAATTTGAGCAACCAGTTCATTGGTTTTGACTGCATCATCAACCAACAAAAAATCATTATCCCCCCAGTGTAATAATATCGAACCGTTTTTTTCTGCCAGGTCGACCAATATCAAGGCAACATTTAACAGTAAAAACGCCATCCGCTCACAGCCAAACAAACCAATCGCTTTAGTATTATCGGTAAATGAAATAAAAATAAATGACAAACAAGCCCTTTTATCCAAACAAGATGATTTACACATGACCATACGCTGGAGCTGATTACGATTGGGCAAGTGGGTTATATAATGGGTTTCGCTGAGATAACGCAGATTAACTTCATCTTCTTTAAGGGTAGTAATATCCTTAAAGATAAAAATAAAATGTTCAGTGGCGTTGATCACCACCTTGGAATAACTGGTCTGGACAATAATCAGCTTACCGTTGCCGTCAATCAGCGTCAACTCCGCTTCGTTAGCCATCGTAGCCCAGCCGTTAATCGAAAATCGCCGAAATAAATTATGCTCCTCAGCGTTGCCAGTTAATGACTCAATCGCAAAGCACTTGCTTGCGGAGGCATTACAATCAATGATATCGCCACTGCTGTCAGTAACAAAAACATATTCGGATGAATCTTTAAAGACCGCATTAAGGGTCAAAATAACATCTGCCAGGTCAGCTCGGGCTTTCTCCAGCTTACAACCTAAGTCTTCACTTAAATGTTGAAACGAGTTTTTGTGTCGTTGTAAATTGAAAACATTATGAATACGTTGCAACGTTTCTACCATATTAAATGGTTTGGTAATATAGTCCTGCACCCCAATTGATAAGGCGGTAATTTTGCTTTCTTCACTTTGGCTAGCCGTTAACACAATCACAGCCACCTCCGCATTTTTGACTTGCGGCTCAATATGCTTTAGAAACTCAAGACCTGAAATCTTTGGCATTAATAAATCCAGCAAAATCAAGTTTGGTTTTAACCGGTAAAACTCAGCTAACGCCTCCTCTGGATCGTTAAATACCATCATCGAACCAAAACCTTCTCCTTCGATGAGCTGGCTTAGCATAGTGGTATTAGCGGGATTATCATCAACGATGAAAACCCTGTTTTGCATATAATCTCCCTGATGCTGCATACAACTACCTCATTAGGTTTTTTCTTTGAATAATTTGGCGGTTAATTATTCTTTTCATTAACCGCACATAGCCACTGATGGGCTTAGGCTAAAAATAACGAGCCGTCCATTTACCATTGTGGTGATATTTTGACCGCCAATCAATTTCAAGTGTAGCCTTACTTTAGAATAGCACAAGCTAAATTATTTCGGAATTAATACGTATTAATCAAGAAATGCGGGTTTATAATAATAACCTTGCCCCCTGATGGACACCAAGATCACATGACAAAAGACTCATCCAATGCTTTTTGCGGATCATTAAACACACAAAATCGACTCAAACCCTTCGGCCTCTACCACTTGTCTCAACATCATGGTATTAGCTGGATTATCATCGACAACAAAAATTTTGTTTTCGACATAGGCCTTTTGCTCGTTCATCGGGGCCCTTAAGATCAGGTGATCTTGT
>JBLHHD010000454.1:0-3506 GCA_047614605.1 Alteromonadaceae bacterium | reverse complement strand
GGCGGCAGGTTCGCAGTAACGCCACTGTTTCACGGGATAAGATTGATATTGGTCAGGGTCAGCAAACTGATTACGACTATTTGGGTAACGCCTTATCCAGCCTTGCCAACGGGCAACTGAGGCAAAACTACCTGTATTTTATGATCACCGGCACTCAAACCGAAAATCTTTGGCAATATCGCCAGAGTGTCCAGTTTAATATTGATGATGACAGCCAGTTACACCGTCTCGAACTACTCAAATCATGGAACGATCACCTGACCAGTCGCTTACAGTGGGAGATATTTAATGGGTGTGATACCTGTGAATATGGCTTAAACCCCAATAAAAACCGCCTCAGACTGGTGTTTAAATGGACTTTTTAACACCAACAACCTAAATACCCGGTGCAAGATAATAGAACGACAACAATACCAGTACAATACCAGTGAAAAGCACACCGGCTACGACAAAAACAATCTAGCAGAAGGTTAATACGAGATGAAATTCAACAACGCTTATAGGGTCGACCTCAGAGATCAGTTCTTTTTATTATGGGAGCAGTTTAAAGTACAAGATCATTTGCTTAACCCCGAACTCTACCCTGAATTTGACCAGCCTTTTATCAACCAGTTACTGACTCACAGCCGCGACTTTGCCTACCAAAAACTAGGGCTTCTTTATCAGTCATCAGATCGCGATGGTTGTCAGTTAACCCCCGAAGGTAAGGTGATTTTACCCAGCGGCTTTAACGAACTGTGGAACGATTTTATTGAAGCCCAGTGGGGCCGTTTAGGTGCCCCCGAAGAGGACGGCGGTTTAGGAGCGCCTTATGTGATCTCCCAAATGATCAATGAAATTCTCATGGGGGCCAACCCAGCGTTTATGATTTATTCAGGTTTTTGCAGCCCCGCCATGTACTTAATCAAAACCTTTGGCAGCGAACAACTCCAGAGTCAATTTAACCAGCACCTCGCCCGTAACGAATGGGGAGCCTGTTTATGTATGACCGAACCGGACGCTGGCAGTGATATAGGCAACCTACGCACTAAAGCCGTCAAACAAGACGATGATTCGTACTTACTCGAAGGCGAAAAAATCTTTATTTCAGCAGGCATGCACGATTTAACCAGCAACCTAGCCTACATAGTGCTGGCCCGTGTTGAAGGGGCCAAACCTGGTACCGTGGGGTTAACTTGCTTTGTCGTGCCGCGTTTTAAAATTGATGCACAAGGCAATACGTTACCCGATGACGTAAAAGACAACGGCGTCAGATGTGTACGCCTTGAAGAGAAAATGGGTCTACACGGCTGTGCTACCGCCCAAATCAGCTTTGGCATCGATGCGCCCTGCACAGGTTACCTGCTGGGTACTCGCGAAAATATCGGCTTGCGTCAACTAATGACCATGATGAATTTGGCCCGTATCGCCACCGGTATTTATGCACTGGGCATGGCCTCAAGTGCCTACCTTAACGCCGCCGAATATGCCGCACAACGAATTCAAGGTACAAACTTTAAAGAGGCGTTTAACCCCAAAGCCAAGCGGGTGCCCATTATTCAGCACATTGACGTTAAACGCATGTTGCTCGAAATGAAAAGCAAAGTTGAAGGTTGCCGGGCATTGATCATTAAACTGTGTTTTCACCAGAGCCTGTTGACCGACCTGCAAATCAAACACGATGACAACAGAATCAGCTCAGATGAACACAAAACCCAATCAAACCGTCACCAGTCACTGGTAAACCTGCTAACCCCAATTGTTAAAGCCTACACCTCAGATCAGGCATGGAAAGTCGCCGAGTTAGCCATTCAGGTGTACGGTGGTCATGGTTATATCAGCGATCACCCGGTAGAACAGTATGCCCGTGATATCAAAGTGTTATCTATCTGGGAGGGCACTAACTTTGTTCAGTCAGCGGATCTTTTCAAGGACAAACTCGCCATGGGTCGTCATTCGAAGTTACTGGTAATTTACCAGCAAGAAGTCGACACATTTCTTGCCTGCATTGCTGATTTTCCAGATTTTGACGCGCAAAAAACCCGTCTTAAAGAGGCCCTCGATTGTTTAAGCGAAACCCATGCATTATTGGGCAGCTGGATACGTGAACAAAAAATGGAGCTAATTTTTGCCGTCTCCACCCGTTTCCTCGAAATGATGGCCGAAGTCACCTTAGGCTGGTTATTGCTCGACAGTGCGGTAATAGCCAAACGGGCGTTGCTCGAACTTGAAGACGAAAGCGACAAAGCCTTTTACGAAGGCAAAATCACCTCAGCGATGTTCTTTATGAACAACATCTTACCCGGTGTCTTTGGCAAAGCTCAAATCATCGAATTAAGCGACGACAGCTCAGCCATTGCCAACGCCGACATGTTTTTAGCTCGTAGCTCTGTTTATGAGTGATTAGGGTTTTAGGTATTTTTGTAGGGTGGTCACGGGGTTTTGTGCCCACCTTCTATTCAGTGCTGATTAGGCGTGACAACATCAGGGTTAAATTTTTAGCCGCTTTTGTTGTTCAACCTCTTATACATCTGCTTAACATGTTGCTTGATTTGCGAGTCGAAACTTTTATATAAGGGTCTGTATGTTGGCCCCAGCGTAGTGCTGGCCTGAGACAGGATTTCATTAAGCTTTTTATCCGCTTTGTAGCCCGCTTTTACAAGCTTCCAGACACCATCCAATAAACCAGCATCTCGAATTACCGACTTCACCGTGGCCGCTTTACCGTGTCCAGTTAAGACAATAGCGGGATTTAACTTTATTACCCCATTAAGCGTGTTAATTAAATTTGCAACATTGGCACCTGGCGTAATGATCGGCATCCAATCAGAATTTAATACATCACCGCCAAAGATGATTTTTTGTTTCGGCAGCCACATCAAGATATCTCCTGGGGAATGCCCACCATTAGAAAAGATGAATTCAACATCCACTCCCCCCAGATTGCGTTTTTCTCCTTGAGCCAATAACAACGTCGGGTAGACAATATTGGTAGAGCCTGTTGATCCTTTAGTCATGCGAAAAAAAGCATCCACGTCCTCTTGTCCATTTTTTCTCATGGTGGTTACCGCTCGACCACTTGCCATTATTTCAGCATCGGTAAACCCTGCATTACCTAACCAGTGATCCGCATGACTATGCGAATTAACCACCCAACGAACCGGTTTATTCGTGATTGATTTAATCGCTCTGCTAATTTCTTTACCAATGGATTGAGAAGATCCCGTATCAAACACCAGAACCCCTTTGTCGGTAACAATAAAATGACTATTAGAATTCCAGCCCTTGTTCTGTGCAGTAGGTAAGCCAAATGATGGTGCAATGATACTATAAACATTTTCGGCAATAGGTGTCACCGAAAAATCAAAGCCAGAATTCGCTGCCCACACGCTATTGCTCATCCATCCCATCAAGCCGAGCGTGAGCAAAAGTTGTTTAACTATTTTGTAACTACTCAGCGAATTATTTTTGAGTTTTTTGAAAAATAACGCTTGACACCTTTTTACCCGTTTTTTCCAATTTTCTGC
>JBLHHD010000453.1:0-3508 GCA_047614605.1 Alteromonadaceae bacterium | reverse complement strand
TTGATCCATTGCCGTCAGTTTCCTTGATCTAAACGCCCTTTGTTTTGTGATCTATGTCGCACACCGTACCTACAAAAGCCCACTCAAAGTAATTTCCTAGAATAATTACGCGGATTAGAAAATAAAACACGGAAGGTCGGTTTATTGCGACAAAGTAGCGAATTTTAATGATTAAAATACAACCGATTGGTTTTTACTTTGAGATGGATAACCAGGGTAATGTGATTAATCCATGTCATATTGATAATATTCAGCCACTTTAGCGAGTGCCTATGGACAGCGTGATTGCGGGTATCAGGCTGCGTTTTACCGATGATGAGCTGTGCATTTATATTCGCGGCTCGGTGGTATTAGGTTGTGCAGTTAAGGGTATATCCGATATTGATTTGGTTGTGTTGCTTGATGATCAGAGTTCGTTAAACTCAGAGGATTTAGATGACTGGCTGATGGGCTTTGTACTTGAGCATCACATCGAGTGTCCGGTTGATTTGCATACCGTTAAGCGCTCAACATTGTCCGCCGACAAAGCGGCACGATTGACCATGGTGCTTGCCACTCAATCGCTGTGTTTGTTTGGCACTGATACAGCTGACGCTACAAACTATAAGCCCGGACAGACCATGTTTCTTGATACGCCCTGGTTGCGTGAAGATATAGAGGCTTTTGCTGAACGGATACAAGTCGGCGAAGTAACCGCTGCTGATGTCAGTCAAATCTGCAAAGTGTTGATTACAGTGGCATTCGAACTAGTGATGGCAAGCGCTGGCAAATACACTCGCAGTTTGTCTTTGAGTGTTGATTGCTTTGGCGTATTTTACCCGGCTAAATACGCAATGGCGAAGCAGTTATTGCAGTGTTTTCTTAATTCAGAGGGCGTAACCTCACCGAATTGCCAAGCGATTATAACCTTTGGAGATTGGCTTATTGGGGAGGTTACTAAGGCGAGCAGTTAAGGTTTTGTCGCATAACAGCCAGAGGGAGTCAGATTAAAAATACTCTCTGTCTACCTTCTCTTTTAATATCTTAGATTCAAGTATGAAAATAAATCTACCCTCAAACTTTATCGTATTCTGCAAGCTCTAGCACGCTATCGCACTCATCTGCTTGATCAGATTCAACTTCTGCCCGGTACTGTAACAAATAATCGATCACTTCACTGTAGTGAGTAAACCCTAGCGTAGACTTTAATGTCAGCAAATCTTCTCGGGTAGTTTGACTGACATCGATACGGCAACTCTGGCGTTTGCCTGCCGACTGCTGTTTCACAAAAGCTCGCTTTAAGATTTGCCAACCCGCTCGGGTTAATTGTGATTGAGCCCATAATGCTAATTGCTTTGCACACTCACTATCCTCAGGTCGTTTAGCCGGGTCATTTTGCCAAGGATTAGTCAACCGACTGAGCAGCCGTTTAGCGGTTAATGGCGAGGTGACAAAGTCCTCTGCCGATAACCTTTGTAACGCTTTGGGCACTCTTAAAAAACCCACCAATGCCCTAACATTCGTTGCATTGGGATACAGCTGGCTATCACGCTTATTCATTTGTCACTCTCGTCATCACCGGACCTATTATCATTACGTAGCGCGCTTAACTTCGCCGCCCCAGAATGCTGAGCTTCAGTTTCAGCGCCATAACGCATCACCATCGCGGTTGACTGCCAACCACCTGCTTGCATGATCCCCGCCATATCCACTTGCACCCGGCGCATACTCACCACCGCCCCAACCCGGCAGCTGTGAGCACTATAGCCGCTGGGGTCAACATCACAGCAACTTAATACGTGCTGATAAATCCGATAGACACTGCGATAACTGATACCTTTAACAGGCTCGCCAGCGGTAACTGGTTTCACCGCTTTACCTTTAGGCGATAACGCTCTAAAAACAGGACCTTCTGTGATATTACCTGCGCCTAACCAGACATCAATCAATGCAAACGTTTGGCTTGAAACATGGCGATAGCTGCCTTTGCCGGATTTATCGGTTTTGGTTTTTCTGACAAAAACTTGCTGATTTTTTGGGTCTAAATCGGCCACCCTAATTTGACCAATCTCACTGCCACGTAACAAGGTATTAAAGCAAAAGTTAAGCAGCGCAATATCCCGTTTATGCTGTAGTGTGGTGATCACAAAAGTCTCATTGATATGATCGAGCAACCGTTCATCAATCGGCAATGCCTGACGTTGCACAGCGGGTTTGACCAATTCGCCATGAGCATCGAGCTGGTTTAACGCCAATTTCAGATAATCGCGTGTTGCTTCCACTTCGCGTAGCGGATTACGAATACCGGCAATACGCAACAGTTTACCCACCGAAACCAAATGCCGATCAATGGTTGCCCGTTTTTTTGTTGAGGCTACCAGATAATCGATATAATGCTCGACCAAAGTAATCTGAATATCATCGTTAGGTGTTAGTGGATCTAGCACCGGTACTTGTGTTTGACAAAAAAGCAGATACTGGCTCAAGTCTGAGGTATAGGCTTTGCGGGTATTGGGATTAAGCTTAACAAAGTGTTTGTCAAAATAGCGCCGAACTCTGGCATCAATAGCCGCTCGCTCAGCACCGTGGCGATCATCAGCCACCACAACACCCGATGCACCAAACAAAGTCAGCACGTTATCATTGTCCGGGGTGATTGATTCATCATTCATCATCGTTGATCACAGCTCCTTAAGTTATTTATATTATCGGTATTAGTTATACCGCTGTGACAATAATATTGGTCACTTTAAACGCCATTAATACTACACGATATTTGCATTAACTACGCTACCCTGATTAATCTTAGAAAACATCCGGTGTGGAATAATTCACTTGCATTCAGTATTAGTGAGATATTTTTATATGTCAATGCTTATAATGGCAGATAAGGCTATTATCTGCCATTATAGTATTGACACTCATTTATACCGAAATAAATTACCCTCAACGGATTTACTCACACCAAGCAGCCTATTTCCGGCGCAAAGCCATCCCGGGGTTGCGCCGGACATTCCCCAACCCAAGCCCTCAAAACAGCTCCTCCAGGTGGTGGCTCAGTACCAACAGCCCTATCCACCAATCTGACCAACAAAACCACAGGCCAAGAATTTTTAATCGAGGGCGGCATCAGCGGTATTTCTTCACGTAGAGTCTAAGGCTAACCACTTTATATCGGTCACACATATACACCCCCCATGGCACCTGAAAAAATCCGTTAGCCCGAGTTCGTGACTATAACTTTCATTTCCTCTGTATTTCAATGACTTAAAATTTTTGAAGGTTAAAGTTGGCACTACAGATTTTTCATTTTTTTTCCACCCTGGTTTTTTTCTTGCCCAACCCATCGGCTGCCATGCCCAGCGCCTGGTAAACTTTCTGTTGCCGGGTTTCTGCCTCTGTTGTGAGCCGGATGTTAGACGTCAACTAACTTGTCCGGTCGTATTGCCTCGTTCAATAATCACACTACTAGCGAAAGCGTTGCCTCACAATAAAAGATACCAGTTCTATCATAATTAAATAAGCTTAA
>JBLHHD010000452.1:0-3511 GCA_047614605.1 Alteromonadaceae bacterium | reverse complement strand
CAATCACGCCCTCTTTGGATTAATTTAACTTGCTGGCAAAGGGTTTTATCGCCAAACCAACGTTTTAACCATAACCTGACTTGTTGGTAATCGCGGTGGTAAACACTTGCCCCTTGTGAATAGTCGCAATATAGCCAAATTTCGGTGACTGTGTGGCGATCGACTCGATTAGGTAGTTTAACCAGCGGTTGCTTGCGAACAAAACGCTGGGTGATTTTGTCAATATCCGGTTGGCGGGTGGTTTTTTCACGGTGAAAATAGGGTAACAGCACCTGATATAACGGCTTTTCTTGCCATAAGGGGATAAAAGGCTGAGCTTGTGGTTCACTTGCGGCTTTTAGCACCAGTGGTTCAGCATTTTCTATTTCGGTCAGCGCCGAGGGCACATTTGCTTCTTGCTTACTTTCTCGCTTTGTCACTACCGTGATAGGAAAAGAAAAATCAACTTGTGGCTCAAGCGGTAAAACGGTCGTAATTGTTTTAACACTAACCTTTTTGGTTGGTTGCTCAGGCTTTTGCGGCGGATGGTATGTTACATCCAGCGCCGCCAGTGCTTGCTTAAGGTTAGGATGGTCCGGGCCTAATTGCTCTAGTAATTTTAGCGCCGCAGCATGATTAAACATCGTCTTGCCTGAGCTGGGTTTTATTCATCAAATGAGTGCCCAATAAGGCTAGCTTGGCTGAACGTTCATCAGCATCAAAGGCTTTAAGCACCTTAAGCATATCCAAAAACTCGGAGGTGCCCACTTTATAATCGCCGTTATTTTGTGCTTCTACCCGCTGCCTTTGGTCAATCACATTGTCGGCTACTTGGGTTGCCAGGGTTAATAGTTCGGTTTGAGTTTGTTCATCGGGGTAGTGGGTTTTGAATATTTCGAGCATCCACTCGGTTGCTTCCTCACGATCTGTGGGTAATTGAATATCCAGCACCGCACAACGACGTAAAAAAGCCTGAGGCAATAAGCGTTCTTCGTTTGAGGTGATCACTACAAAGCAGGGATGGGTTTCGTCGGCTTTTATTGCTTCTTTAAGATAAGGCGTACTGATAGCGCCATTGGCCAGCACTTCAAGCAAGGCGTTGGGCAGACTAGATTCAGCTTTATCAATTTCGTCTATTAGTAATACGCTGCCAGATTTGTTATGAGGCTGCTCCAAGTCGTATTCGCTTAAAGTTGACGGCGCTATCGCCTGCCATAATTTGTCCGGTTGCAAGTATTTATCAATGCTTTTAACTTTGTCATCTCCACTGTTTGCTTCATCGAGTCGTTTAACGTGATCAATCGAATATAGCAGGTCGTCGACACTGGTGTTGTAATGCACCACGGAGGTAATTAACCCCCATCCCAGTAATGACGCTATTGCCTGCGCCAATTGGCTTTTACCAAGCCCCGGTCCACCACGCACCAATAATGGCCGCTGACAAAAATAGGCAGCCTGAATGGCGCCAACATGCGCTGGCGAAAGTTTATAGTGTCCTGCGGGCCAACCTTGCATTTGTTCGAGCTTTATTGGTTTTTCGTCGGTGAGTTGTTTTATTTTTTCGTTGTCATTTGGCATTGTGGGCACCTAATAAGTCTTCTATATGTACTTGTATTTCGTAGGCATGTTCAGCATATTGGATATCACAGCCCGGTTTGTTCAACAATTGTAAAACACCAATCTTGACCCCCTCTTTTACTGTTGCACCTTCGTTAATATCAGTCATGATCTCACTAATAATCGCAATGGTATCGGCATTATAGTCTTGGGTGAACAGTTTTTGGTCGAGATAAAAGCGGGCAATCGTTAGCAAGTTTTCGTCATCGTCTGAATGCTTTACCCTAATCCTTGCCCTTAATGTTTTTTGCCAATTACCCCGTGACATAAAGCGGGTTATCTCTTCTTCTTGCAGTCCCATTACCCGACCAACTATCTCTGTAGTCATCTTTTGTTTTTCGCGGGTGCGATTGCTTTTAGCTGGCTCTGGCGATAATTTGAGTAAACCACACACACCGGGTACCTCATCAGTACCGGGTTTAAGCTCTACTGCCGCCATTTGAATCGCGTGGGCCGCAGTGAAAGCTTCATATAATATCTGTGTATCTTCGCTGTACTCCTGCGGCACTGACAAACGTAATAAGTGCCCACCCGGATTAGCGTTAAGCATTTCGGCCACCCATTGAGGGTCTAATCGCAATAAGGTTAATAGGGCTGCAAACTGGTAGAGAATTGCCAACCGGGCCTGTGTAGGCTCAGCATTGTGGTGCTTAACCAACTGGCTAACAAACAAATCCATTCTGTCTTGCTTATAAAATTCGAGTGAGTCGAAGGTGATTTGTTGATCCTCTTTAAAAGGTAACAACAAGGTTTTACACACAGGCTCATCCAGCCATTCATCAAAGCACCGC
The DNA here is from genome assembly GCA_047614605.1 of Alteromonadaceae bacterium. GTDB lineage: Bacteria > Pseudomonadota > Gammaproteobacteria > Enterobacterales > Alteromonadaceae > JABSOG01. Next base: position 1,124 of record JBLHHD010000452.1, on the reverse strand, counting down.
CTGACAAACTGCCAATAGTTTTTTTCTATCTCAGCACTGCTGAGGTTTAGTGCATAACGGATTAATTCTGGCTGCCAATCTTTAACAGCCGCACTTTGATAAACTCTTTTTGGCAATGCAGTAAGGGCCTTGGTGAAAAATGCTTCTGGCTGCTGATCATCCGGGACATGAAAGCTGCTATGCATGTCGTCTTTGTGAACTTCATAGCTCTGACATAACGCCTCAACCAGTGTAGCCGCAGAGTAATGGTAATTTAGCTTGTCCGCAGTCTTAAGATCATTAAAGTCGGAAATGTCGTTAAGGACGATGAAAGGTTGTTTGGCGTTGTAAATTAAGCAACAGCATAACTCCCAAAGGCAGTATTCACTTTTGAGGTAGGCAGGAGATAAAATAATGACTCGACGCAATGAGGTGGCGATAGATTCAACAACCAGCTGTATTGGCTCCCCGCCAACCAGATAACGTTGCCAATTATTAGTGTTTTGAGGGGTTGTCGGGGATTGAACTGGCTCTGATTTTTCATCCTGATTGCGCACATAAGCATAAAGTGCGAATGGCTTTTCATCTGTTTGTGTTTCGGCATATACATATTTGCCCAAACCATCTACCAGCCCCTGCTCGGCACCAGCGTAGCTGACCCATATACTACGAATAAATCTTTGACTCATGATGTTGATTTCCTTTGCCATTTTTATTGTCTGCTTGAATAAAAATAGGTAACAGGTGGGGTTATGTCAATGAAGTGGGTGGTGAAATTCGATGTTTATAGCGATCAGTTCTTGGTTCCCCGCATCCGCGAGGATGACGAAGGGGCAAATTCTTGGTGAGGGTGTATAAAAAAGCCCGGAAAATCCGGGCTTTTTAAACTGTTCTTTAAACTATCTAAAGCAAAGCTAAAAATTAATTGGTTAAATCATCAAAGAATTTTTTCACGCCGTCGAAGAAGCCTTTTTCTTTGGGACGATACTTGGCGACTTCTTCACCAGTGCCCATCGAGTCTTCAAGATCACGCAATATGACTCTTTGCTTTTCGGTCAAGTTAATTGGCGTTTCGATAATAACCTTACAAATCAAATCACCCACAGTACCGCTGCGAACCGACTTAACACCTTTTGCGCGTAGTC
>JBLHHD010000451.1:0-3529 GCA_047614605.1 Alteromonadaceae bacterium | reverse complement strand
GAAGAAAATTGAGTAAACAAGGATAAGTGATAGGTAATGATAAATTTATAAATTTTGCCAGGAAATAGCTTATGCCAAATTATGGTTATAAGTCAATAACCTTTTGCGACAGGAGTAAGGTTGAAAAGGTGGCATTTGTACTACTGCAATCTGGGATTTAACACAACATGCCCACCCGACGCGGTTTCACCGATCACGATCATATTGATGAAGTCGAATTAATCTACATGAACGGCAGAGTTTATGATTATAATGTCGGGCGGTTTATGAGGGTTGATCCGATCATTTCAATACCAGGCAACAGCCAAGGGATCAACCCGTACAGTTACATAATGAATAACCCACTGGTCGGTACAGATCCGACCGGGTATGCTTTAGAAATTCTTATTTGCAGACCAGATCCGTCGTGTTATGGCAAAGCCCCCTGACAGGGAATAACGATAGTGACGGTAGTTCAGGAGATGAATAAAAATCCCCGGAGCAAGCTCTCTCGCTTAGGCTCGCCTTTTACTTCGTAAAAGCGGGGTATTTTTATTTCCCCACAGAGCAAAAGCACTGACGTAGCAAGCTACGGGGAATTGACCCGTAGAGATTCAAACCAATCTGGTGGCTCCGAAAATCAAACACCTGCACCGTCAGACAATTTACCTTCGTCTTCAAACGGCAGTGATAACGCTGGCGCAGGTATAAAGCAGGGCTAACGAAAGCGACAATAATACAGACTTGTTGTCCTTAAGCTCACGTCGGGGTGGCAGTGCCGAAGGCGGTAGTGGCGGCAGTAGTTTCGACGACCTCACACAAACCGTCAATAATACAGTCGATGAAGTCGGCAAGTTTGCTGACTGGGTAGCTAACCACGCCACCGAACAAATCAGTCAAAATCAAGGCTGGCGTGGCACCGCCTGGGATTTCTTTGCCACAGACGGCATAAATGCTTATCATCAACTCAATGGCGGAGACTATTATGCCCCCTACACAGTCATTGTTGTTATTGGTTATCCCTCACCATACTTTTATTACCTTTAAATGCTTCATAAAAACCTTGGTGGGCCTGATGCGAAAAGCCATCATCGCGCTCGGTATATTGCTGTATCCATTGGGTTAGCATGGGCAGGTTTTTGTCCTGGGCGGTTTTGCTTGGGTATTTGTGTGGCTCCCACGGTCTGTTGGCGGCGTTGGCTATGCATAAATTCACATCCAGATCCATGAAGATAATCTCGTCGGCCTCGTCACTGAGCATTTCGAGTAAGTCGGTATAACAACCTTCGATAATCCAGTGGGGATTGGCATTGGTGAAGATGTCTATTTGCTGACGGGACTGCTTTAAAGGCAAACGTCCCGGTGGTGCAGTGCTACCGGCTGGAATGGGTTGCCAGGCTAATGTGTCTAAATCAAGATGAGCGAGGTTTTTGCTAACAGCCAGTTTCTTTGCCAGCGTTGATTTACCCGCGCCAGAATTGCCGAAGATTAAAATTTTAACCATGATATTTTCTTTATTAAGTCATTAAAAAAGCAGATGAGCCTTTATAACGCATAGGTTACGTGGCTGGCAAGTGTGATTTTAACTGCCTGCCTGTTTGTTTGCGATGTTTTTGTTCAATTGTGATCACCCTCCGGGCGGGGCAACGGGAATGATACCGCTGATCGTTGGCCCGTAAGCCTTGGGCGGTTATTACTGTGTACTTTTTCCGGTGCTGATTAATATGCTGGTGATGGCGGTAATATTTCGTCGTTGGTGGCTCAAGGCCGATTATCACACTAAGAGGGTGGTGGAACTAAAACGTTGTTGTGCAGGGATGTTATGTCTAAAGCAGTAAAAAAGCGTTGAGGCCGATTCATCTTTGGAAGCGGCTTTTAGGCTGCTGCATACTCATGAGGTTAAGGTGTTGCCAGTTGTTGATCCCGGGCAAAAAGTGGTCGAAACCTTGGTTATGGCTGATTATCTGACCCGCAGCAAGTGGTGGGGCTTATTACGCAATCGACTTTAATTGCTGCGTTAGGTGTTAAGTATTAGATAAACTAACCAGCAAAATTTTAGGCGAAAAAAAAGGTGGGTCCTTGCGGAACCACCCTTCTTGTGTCACTTTAAAAAATTAAAGTGCAACGATATTTTCAGCTTGTGGACCTTTTTGGCCTTGGCTTACTTTAAACTCAACTTTTTGGCCTTCAGCCAAAGTTTTGAAGCCGTCGCCTTGGATCGCGCTGAAATGTGCAAAAACGTCAGGACCTGACTGTTGCTCGATGAAACCAAAACCTTTTGCTTCGTTAAACCATTTTACTGTGCCGGTAGTAATAGACATAATGTCATCCTATTTTTTTCTGAATTAATTTAATGTGCCTTTTTACGGGCGATATGCTTAGAATGTGTTGCTATTCATTATGGATAACTGGACGGCCGGCAAAAGTGTTAACTTCAGTCAAAAACATCGTAGTGGTATAAATAAATAATAAGGCGTACTTTCAAGCTGCGCGAATTATAAACAGACTTGAGTTTATGTCAATCATTAAATTACTCTTTTTTATAAATATTTTGAAATCATTCGCCGCTCTAAGTTAAAGACAGGACATCCTTGTCCTTACTCTGACATATCCGATGTCAGGAGGTTGACCACATCGTTGGTCGTTACTGATACATCCTTTGTATCAGGTATCGCTCATCCGTGAAGTATTACTTAGTTGCGACCGACCCTGGTCTTACTCTAACAACTTCTTGGTGTCAGGATGCAACAGTCATCCATGAGGCAGTCTCCTTAGATCGTCCACTGAAAGTTTGCTCCTTGTGTGCCAGCCTGGCATGACTTTGATCAATCCGTTAATCAGAATAAAGTCCATTTTCATTTTTCTGACAACCCCCCGGTTAGTCAGCGTCAGGCCCTTCCCGGGCACTCTACACCAGCCTGAGAATGCAGTTGTTGCTGTTTGCTGGTGTGATTGTAATAGTAAAGGGTTGGCGATTTAAAACCGTGAGCAAGCTCACGAAACACAAAAGAAATCGGCTTTTTGTGTTTTTTTGGTTATTTTATCTTTTGGAGGATGGTGGCGGTCGTCAATTAAGGTGGATGGTAGCAGCAGTTATCGGTGAAATAAATATGCCCGGTTTTAAAGGCCTGGCGCCCATATTGAAAAATAGTTTTCGCGCTGTTTTTTATTAACGGCAATAGATCACGCAAACCGTACTTATAATTAACGTGATATCTTAATGAGCGGTTTTGCGTGTATGTACTTTCAAGATCCCTCATTGCTGCAATTTCAGATCTGACTTGAGAAAAAGCATCAGCGCCACAATCTACAAACCATTTTTGGTGTGAAAGATATCCCTCAGAGCATCAGAGCACCCCGATGCGTGATGTACTTGATACCATACCCAGCGACTCGCTAGAGCGCCATATGGTTAGAAATCGCTCACCCGCGAGAACTAAAATTTTCTATGACCGCAAACAACCGTTGGATGTTTGCGTAATTATCTCAATTTAAGCAGCATTTCCCAGTTTTTGTGGCAGGTTTGGTATTTTGAAAATCCTCTTCATTC
>JBLHHD010000450.1:0-3531 GCA_047614605.1 Alteromonadaceae bacterium | reverse complement strand
GTCACCCCATGCTTTGCCCGCTTATTTGGCGATGCTCACCGGGGTTGCCAGTGTATTGCTGTTAAAACGTCGCCTTATTTAGAGGTGCTTGGTTTAGCGGTTCAGGTCTGTCGTAGAAGTCCTTGTTCAACCCAACCCATCAATCCTGCAACGGCTAAAACGATAACGGCCCGATTAATTTTGGTTTTAGTGTTGTGTTTCATCAGTTTAACGCCGTTAAAAATGTTCAATTAAATGTAAATTGTCTATGATATCGCTTTGTCGTCGGGTTATCCGTCTGATTTGACATTTTGCCGAGCTTTCAAGCCATAATTTGGTCAAGCCCTTCGCAATATCGCAAGGCAATTCAAACACCCGTTTAAAAAAAGAGTTGATTTGAATTCAAACAAGTGTTTAGAATACACGTCAGCATTTTTTAAACCTGATTGGGGACTCTTCCTCAACTAACAGGTATTCACTTTTTTTACGGAGGCATCATGGCCGATTACCGCGCACCCCTTAAAGATATTCGTTTCATTCTTGACGAAGTTATAAAAACCAACGAATTTTGGCAACGTTCAGATAAACTGGCTGATGTAATTGATACCGATACCGCCCATGCCATTTTGGAAGAAGCGGCTAAATTGACTGAAAACGAAATCGCCCCTATTTCACGTAATGGTGATGAGCAAGGTGTAAGCTGGAACGACGGTGAAGTCACTACCCCGGACGGTTTCAAAAAAGCTTATGATGTGCTGGCCGAAGGTGGTTGGATTGGCCTGACTGGCGATGCTGAGTTAGGTGGCATGGGAATGCCTAAAACACTGGGCGTGCAATATGAAGAGATGTTGTGTGCTGCCGATATCGCGTTTTCGTTATATCCGGGATTAACCTCAGGTGCCGCCCTTTCTTTGATTGCTCACGGTTCTGATGAGCTGAAACATAAATTTTTACCTAACATGTACTCAGGCATTTGGTCTGGCAGTATGTGTTTGACCGAATCTCATGCCGGTACTGACTTGGGTATGATCCGCACCAAAGCGATTGAAAATACCGATGGCAGCTATGATGTCTCTGGAACCAAAATCTTTATCACCGGTGGTGAACATGACCTGGCCGATAATATCATTCATTTGGTATTGGCAAAATTACCTGATGCACCGGCGGGTTCTCGTGGTATTTCACTGTTTTTGGTGCCTAAAATATCAGTAAATGATGACGGTAGCCTGGGTGAGCGTAATAACGTTAGCTGTGGTTCAATTGAACACAAAATGGGTATCCATGGCTCGGCGACTTGTGTGATGAACTTTGATAACGCTAAAGGTTATCTGGTTGGTGAAGTCAACAAAGGTCTGGCGGCAATGTTCGTGATGATGAACTACGAACGTTTAGGTGTTGGTATTCAGGGTATTGGTTGTTCTGATCGCTCTTATCAAAACGCGGTTGAGTATGCCAGAGATCGTATTCAGGGTCGTTCATTGGCTGGTGCGGTTGAACCTCAGCAAAACGCTGATCCCATTATTGTTCATGCTGATGTTCGTCGTATGTTGATGAATATGAAGTCATTGACAGAAGGCGGTCGGGCCTTTTCAACGTATGTTGCCCAGCAGCTGGATATGGCTAAATATGCCAATACCGCCCAAGAACGCGCAGCCGCTGACAAGCTAGTGGCTTTGCTGACGCCAATCGCTAAAGCGTTTATGACCGATATGGGTCTGGATGTTACGGTTGCCGGACAGCAGATCTTTGGTGGTCATGGTTTCATTCGTGAATGGGGTCAGGAGCAGTTGGTCCGTGATGTGCGTATTACGCAAATTTATGAAGGCACCAATGGCATTCAGGCACTGGATTTGATGGGTCGTAAAGTAGCGGCTAACCGTGGCGAGTTTATTAAAATCTTTGGTGCTGAAATTGGTTCTTTTATTGCCGATAATGACACTCAAGACATGGCTGAGTTCACTAAGCCTTTGGCAGACGCGGCGCAGAAACTTGAATCAATCACTGGCTGGGTATTGCAAAATGCCGCTAAAAATCCTCATGAGATTGGTGCCGCATCGGTTGATTACTTGCATATCTGTGGTTATGTTTCATACGCTTACATGTGGGCGATGATGGCAAAAGCGGCATTACAAGGTCAATCAGGTGATGCTGAGTTTTATCAAACTAAACTCAAAACTGCCCGTTATTACTTTGGTCGGGTATTACCACGTATTGACAGTCTTGAAGCTTCAATTAAATCAGGTAGTGATTTGTTGTTTCAACTGGATGCTGAACAGTTCTAAATAGTTTTGGTTAAGTAGTGACGGGGCCTTGTGTTATACAAGGCCCCACTTGTTTCATTTGAGTGTAGTCGGGGGTTAATGCCAATTACTGGTCGATAATGGTGGGCATAAAATCGGCGTCCCGGTTGGTGCCATTAAAGTAGGATAGTTCAACATCCCAGTCGCCCAGAGTATGACTGTATCGCAGTGCATAATCGACGTGGCTACTGCCTGCTGAGGATTCAAATTGCCAATGGTGATCATCAATCGCTAATGGGGGGCTGAAACGCCCCTCAACGGATGCGGATCGCGATTCTCTAAAGCCTGGCAGGATAAAAGTATCGATGGTACCCCAGTCTCTTAATACCAGTTACATTAATTCAATGAGCTAAATTTTGGGCAGGGAAAATGGTCAATGACAAGGCGTTAATTACCGTATATAGTTGTTCTACATACAAAATTAACAACGCAGTCAGTGGCCATTTTAACAAGCAAAATAGCTTAGTGAGTTAATGTAATTGGTATTAGTGCCGATGCAGCACCCCAGCAAGCGGTTTACCGCTCAACCAACATGATTGCAGTCGCTGACCATGTAAGGGGCTTATCAGTAAACTATGCCAGCGGCGGTAATGTCGATATTCAGGCAATGTTCTTGTTTATTCGAGCCGGTTATTTTGTTGAGTTTTATAACAACAACGTTTCATTTTCGATCTCTGTCGCCCCTGCGGTTAACAATCCTATTGATGCTTTTGTCAATAACCGCCATTTTTATGACAACAGTGACGAACATGGTCATACCCTTGGTGAAGTTATTATCACCATGGACAGCTCAGAGCAGCAGGATGTTTACTTACCCGTCGCCAAAGAATGGTTAAGCCGCTGGAGTAAGCAATATGCTGACAAATGGAATATACGCGGTGCTGTTAATGGCGTATTTACCTTGATTTTTAGGGGCCAGTGGAACAGTCACTTTGTTGCAGCAGTTCGCACCGACACCACTTTAGTCACCCGCTTACGTGACTTTGCCCTTAGCAGCTGGATAGTTGGCACCGATGCCGAATTCTTAGTTGCCAATGCGGGTCGTGAACTGGGTCGTTTAAAAACGTACTCCGTCACCGCCATTCAACCTAGGAGCTTGTCCGAGAATAGGGCTAGTTCTGAGGGAAAGTCAGTTTGAGATCGTTTTTGCAGTTTTTTTCAAGCGAATAGTTTGACTATTTAATTGGAAAAAGCGCGGAAAATAGCCAAATCCGAATTTTCCTCAGTCGAGTCTCATTCTCGGACAGGCTCC
>JBLHHD010000449.1:0-3536 GCA_047614605.1 Alteromonadaceae bacterium | reverse complement strand
GGCGCTTCGACGGATTCTACCTTACCAAAAACCAAACAATCGCAAGATCAAGGATCACAACAGTGAACAACTCATTTAACTGGCTAACCGCCAACAGAACACGCCGTAACACCTTGGTTGGTGATGCCATAAACCAGGCTTTAGACAAACTCGTTACTGATCGTTGGTTTTGGCTAAGTTTGGCTTGTATTATTGCTTTGCTGCCCTTTGGTGTGAATGCGATCACGGCACCAGCCAGTGGGTCTTTTGCCTATGATTTATATGATGTGGGTGTCAACGATATTGTCAAAGGCGCACCAGGATTTGTTGGTGGTGTGGCTGGCGTGGCTTACTCGGCAACCAAGCTAAGTACTGACTGGAAAGCAGCCAGCTTAGGGATTTTGGCGTCAACCATGGTGATTAAAGCCGATGCGGTTACAACGTCGCTGGGGGCACTGATTTAACATGCAAGCCCGAATGCCACGTTATATCCACAAGCCTTTGCAGGTGTTGTGGTTTGATATCAACGAAGTAATGATCATTGTGATGTTTTATTTGGCGGCCATGTCGTTTGGCGGACTGATGTGGCTGATCCTTATTGGCGGTCCGGTGCTGTTTATTCCGTATAAGCGTAAGCAGTCACGGGGATATTTTCAGCATGTATTGTATCAGGTGGGGTTTGTTGAGCTGGCGGGTTATCCCGTGCCAGCGGCAAACCAGTTTAGGGAGTAATGAGTGGCTGCTGATAATAACCCCGTAGACAGGCATCGGTTAGGGCGGTATGTCGCAGAAAGCGCCAATATGCTGGCTGAAAACAAGGTGCTCAGAATTGTGCTGATTGCCATGGTGCTCTGGTCGGCATTTAATTCGATTATGTTACAAAAGGCACTGGATGCCCGAACTGTGGTGATCATGCCACCGGGTGGCGCGTATGAATTGACGTTGAGTAACACTGGCGCGGGTGACCAATACCTTTACCGTATGGCTCGTTACGTCACTTTTTTGGTCGGCAACCTGACAGCGGCTACCGCCAGAGATCAGCTTAAAGAAGTGCTGATGCTTATTCACCCCAGCCATTACGGCGATTTTCAGACCCATTTCAATACCCTGACCAAAGAAGTGGAGCGTTACCCTAATATATCTTACACCGTAGAAATTGATGGTGGAAACGCCATTGATTTACAGGGTAAAACCTTGCTGGTCTTCGCCACTAAAAAACGTCTGGTGGGTGACACGGTGACACGCAAAACCCGACTCAGTTATGAAATCAGCTTTACTATCGAGGCGGGGCGGTTTTGGATCATGGATGTTAAAGAGATAGATCAGGAAAGCGGCAGCGTTGATGATTATTTATAAACGGTTACCCGGGTTAGCGTTGGCCAGATTGGCGCTGTTGTTTCGCGGTCTATTGTTTAGCGGTCTTTTGCTCAGCGGTCTTTGCCAGGCGCAAACCATCAGGCCAGAAACAATCACCAACGTTAATTTATCCAATACCGATACCAACCGTGTTATGTGTGTTAATGGCCTGATGAATGATGTGTTTTTCTCCACCGATAAAATTGGTGAAGTGCCGTTGGTAGGCAAACAAGGATTTATCAAGTTTCCGATCCTTAAAAAAGGCAAGGATATGCAATACGTCAGTAAGCGAGCAGAGTTTCACTTCATCTGTGATGGACTGGCTTACACCTTACTGGGATCGCCCGAAGCGTTACCGGCGCAGGTGATTTATCTGGGAGACAGCCTAAATAAAGGTTATCAGGCTAACATCGAATTAATGGGGGGGATGCCCGTTGAGCGCCAAGGTATTTATTTGGCCGTCAGTGCGCTTAAAGATGAGTTGCCTGAGCAATTTCGGGTGACTAAAGCAGACAAGTTGGTGTGGAATAATACACTGATCAACCATGCCGATATTGCATTGGTCAGAACCATCAAGGTCGATGGTATCGGGCTGCGGCTCAAAGAATACCGGGTTAAATCGTACCGGGCACAATATCTGGATGAGCGGCGTTTTGTTAAAAAAGCGCTGTCGACAAGTATCTTACAGGTCACCGTTGAGCCACTGGCCGTGAAGGCCGGGCAAATGGCCCGTATTTTTATTGTAGAAACTGCGACAAATTAGGACCGATGTGACAAATAGCAAAACAACAGCGCTGACATGGCGGCAAAAAGGGCAAGCCAAGTGGGAAGCCTTGCCCTCAACGACCCGGCAAAGGGGGGTTAAGTTCGGTGTTGGTTTGGGTGTTCTCTTAGTGGTGTGGTTGTCGTATTACGGCACTGGTGAAGCCCAGAAACGCAATACGACAGTGGCGCAGCTGGTCAAACGCAAACTGAATTTAGGGGGTGATTTACTTAAGGATGATATCCAGGAAAAAGTAAAAAACGACCTCAAACAACAAAATGACCTGATTGGTGAGCAAAACCAGCGAGTGAGCCACATCGAGGAAGTGCTGCCCGCGATCCAGGAAGAATTAAGCCGACTGAAACGAGAAGAAAGCGAGCAAGGCACAGCGACTATTGCGAGTACTAGCGAAAAAAGTGCCCGTAATGTGGTTGCGGGCGATGTCAGCTACCCGCCTTCGCCAAACTATCAGCCGCCGCCAGGTTATGAGCAGTTACCCAACGCTGTGGCGACGGTGCCAGAGATTCAGGAAGAAATTATCGGTGGAGTAGGCCATAGCATTGGTCAGGTACACAAGGTAAAACCCGCCGTAAAAAAGCGCAAAGGGTTTTACCTCGCCCCTGGCTTTATGGACGCCCAGCTATTACATGGTATTGAGGCATACACCTCAGAAGGTGCCATGGCAAACCCGGAGCCGTTACTGATCCGCGTTCAGGCACCGGCAGTGTTACCTAACGCTATCCGGGCGCAGTTAACCGGCTGCTTTGTGATGGCAAATGTGCATGGCTCGTTGGCAAATGTGCATGGCTCGTTGGCAAAAGAGCGGGTGGAGGGGCAAGTGGTTAACCTGACTTGCTTATCACCGGATGGTACAGCGGTCATTGACCAGGAAGTGCTGGGGTATGTGGTAGATAATGACGGCCAAAAAGGACTGGCAGCAACTATCGTCAGCAAAATGGGCCAGCATGTATCCCGCTCGTTTATTGCCGGTTTGGCTGGCGGCTTTGGTGAAGGTATTTCTGCCAGTGGCTTACAAAACAACATTACCGGTGCTGGTCAGGTGCAAACCTTTGAGCCGGGCAAAGTGGGTCGTTCGGCGCTGGGTCAGGGATTAAGCAGTGCCAGTCAGGACATCAAAAAATTGTTTTTAGAGTTGGCACGTCAAACATTGCCGGTGGCAGAGGTTGAAGCGGCCAGACGCTGTAGCGTGGTACTGCAAAAAGGCGTTGAGCTAATTATTAGAGAACGGGATGTTTGGTAATGCGCTGACAATTAAAGGTTGAATCCGCTGCTTTACGAGGAGTAGTTTAACAAACTAAAGAGAAGGTAGACAGATGAATATAATTTTAACCCATTTAATGAGAAACGATAGATGAGATTTTTATTACTGGTGAGCGCCGCAACTGCATTGCTCACTGGCTGCACCTCTTTTATGCCT
>JBLHHD010000448.1:0-3546 GCA_047614605.1 Alteromonadaceae bacterium | reverse complement strand
CTTTTGGTAACTGGAAGAAGGTTATCATATTCCCTAATGCACCGAGAATAAATGGTCTAATTGATTATTCGCCAAATAAATTTTAAATTAATGAAATCGTGACATTTATTCGCCATTTACCCGCCAATAGCCAACCATAATAATAGTAAAAATGCAGCCCTAGTGTTAATGAGTCGAATTCAGATTTCCAGCGAATAGGTGATTGTCACCTGATTGCCCTTATCTGAATACTCAATCGACTCGGCCAGTTCATTGAGCAAGCTCAATCCCCTGCCGTGCTCTTTATTGTTAACCGTATTATCACTGGTCGCCGACAACTCAAAACCATCACCGCTGTCAGTAATAATAAACAAAATTTGGTTTCCAATCGGTTTATAATCCACTTCAATAGTGACATCACCGTGATCCAGACAAGCCAGTGCATCCTGACGCTTAAAGTAATAATCCATAAAACCATCATCGAGATCTTTATCCGACGAATCAAGTTTTAAGATGCCATGATCAAGGGCATTGTTAAATATCTCAGATAACAACAAAAACATTACCGAACGGTGATCTGATAAACCAATAATATTGGAAATAACATCCAGTACTTCGACCACCGGATCAGTGGCTTTTAGTGCATGGGCATTGGCATTAACACTGATTTTAAACGGCAATAAAGAGAATTGATGCGTCGGTTCAATATCGTCCTGTTGTTTGACCGTACAGGTCAAATAAGCCACCGATATATCATCGTTTTGCTCGGCCTCTCCCCTGAACGCCACCAATTCGTCAATCAAACAATCAATTGAAGTGTCTTTTTTAACTTGATAAAACGCCTCAAAACGGGGTTCACCGTACATTTCGCCAGTCATATTGACCGATTCGATGATCCCATCCGTGTAGGTGATCACTCTTTCCCCCGGAGAGGTTTCTATGTTCATTACGGTGTTTTCAAACTCACCTTCATCAAGCACCCCGAGGGCCATATGCTGTGAAGAAATGATTTTTTTCATTGAACCATCGCGATTAAGCAAAAAGGTATCAGGCATTCCGCCAATCCATAGTGAAATACTCTTACCACTGGAGTTCATCTCTAAGATGGTCGCGGCACAAAACATATCATCAGGTAACAGTTGCAATAACTGACTGTTTAACTCCCCGGCCATATCCCCCACCGACAAGCCCTTTTTAGCCATCGAGTAAAACGTTTTCGACAACGGCAAAGCACCAATGGCTGCTGATAAACCATGACCAGTAAAATCGCCCATTAACATGTAAATGCCACCCACTGGATTGGGCGTTACCAGCAACACATCACCATTAAACATTGAATGGGGAGACAGGTAAAAGTTAATCACGTTTGTATCGATGATATTATCCTGCAAGGCGTTTTTAAACACATGATCGACGATTTCGTGTTCACGATTAATTTGATTTTGGTGGTATTCGAGCTGGATTTTTTGTTCGAGGGTTTTGTAACTTAACGCCCTTATCCTGGCGTGTGCCCTGATTTTTGCTGACAGAATGACTTTATCAAAGGGTTTATTTAAAAAGTCATCACCACCAACCTCAAGACAACGTTTTAAACTCGCTTGATCATCAAGAGCGGTAATAAAGATAATGGGCAAGTACAATTCACCTGCCTTTTTCTTAAGCACCGGTGCCGTAGCAAAACCATCCATCACCGGCATCACCACATCAAGCAATACCAGATCCGGCAAAACGTCATCAAAGCACTCTATGGCTTCAAGCCCATTGGCCGCAATGACGACCTCATAACCGTCCTCTTCCAACAAAAACTGTAACAGGGTGCGGTTTAATTCCTGATCGTCTACGACAAGTACTTTCATTGACTTATCAATCTATTTCAAATTTTTTGTCGAAACGGGAAATTTGTAAAATCTTTTTAATTTGTGCCCGGCAATTGCCAATGCGAATGGATTCGACAGTATCACCCAGAGATTTTTGCATGTTTAACAACATCCCTAATGCCGAACTATCCATGTATTCTGTTTCACGTAAATCGACCAGAACCTTGGGTTTGCCATCACCAACATTTTCATAAGCAGCGCGAAATGCCTGAACAACATTAAAATCGAATTTGCCCTTGATTTGAATGGTAAAAGTTTTGCCGTCACCGGACAGATTGTAGGATAAGCTCATGACTTATACTCCATTTGATTAGTTATTTATCTCATTATTTTTTAACCTTACCGTACACTTCCCAAACCGCCAAATAACAAGGCGTTTCAACGACATGAGTACGACGTAGCGAGTGTTAGCATAGCTGCCAATTAATCATTTGGATACCTGTTTTTATATTTAAATGATCAACCTGACAGCGACCAAGCAAACACAGATACAGGTACGAGTGCGGGTACGGGTACGTATTTGTTGTCAAACTATTAAAAACCACCCATTTGGGCATAAAAAATTACTGTTCCCGACAACTGACAAGCAAGATTATTTTGCCATTTTACGAAATAACACTTGAGTCTGCTTGCGGGAGACTTATCATATCAACATCCTTAAAAATATTAAACGGATTAGGTTTAGAGCTAACATGGCAAACTTTGACAGCCTGAGTAATATTGTTTTTTCCACTGATGGTGGACGTGTCGCCAAAGAATCCCCTCAAGTCGTTGGCTCCAGTGCATTTTCTGATGGTATTGTGCGCATCAAACGGGAAACTAAGGGACGTAAAGGTAAAGGTGTCACTACCATAGCGGGTATCGAAGCCGACCACAGTGAATTAAAGCGTATTGCGGGTATTTTGAAAAAACACTGTGGCAGCGGTGGGGCCATTAAAGAGGGCATCATTGAAATTCAGGGTGACAAACGGGATGTGATCAAACTACAGCTCGAAAAGCTGGGTTATCAGATCAAATTCGCCGGCGGCTAATGAAACTGCCCAACGATTAAGCTAAAACCAACCGGGTAAGCAGACTTTTTATGAATCAATTACTAGCCAGTGACTTATCGATTTTATTGATTGAACCGTCAACTGTTCAACGCAAAATCATTGTGCGTTATCTCAGTAAAGAAAATGTGGCTGATATTGCCGAGGCCACCAATATTACCCAAGCGATCCATTATCTCGCCAACCATATACCCGACCTTATCATCAGTGCTATGCACTTTGAAGATGGCACCGGACTTGAGTTAATCAATACCATCCGTAACCGTGAGCAATGGCAAGGGATCCCTTTTATGCTGGTATCCAGTGAGCACCGCAAAGCACAGCTTGAAGCCTTTAAGCAAGCGGGAGTTGTCGCCATTTTGCCCAAACCATTTACTGGTGAGCACCTTGGCAAAGCGATTAACGCCACAATTGATTTGCTCACCCCGGACGAAATAGAGCTGGCCTATTTTGATATTCACCAGCTGCGGGTGTTGGTTGTTGATGACAGCCGTTTTGCCCGAAACCATATAAAAAGGGTGCTTGGCAATCTTGGCATACTTAAAATGACCGAAGCTACCGATGGTCAACAGGCTATAGAGATTTTATCTGAGTCAATGTTTGATTTGGTCATCACCGACTATAATATGCCTGAGGTTAAC
>JBLHHD010000447.1:0-3555 GCA_047614605.1 Alteromonadaceae bacterium | reverse complement strand
ATATTGCTCTTTAGCGACGACACTATGCAATATCAGCGGGGTTTCCTCTTCTTCGGCTAGCGGTGATGCCTGCCCGTTAACGGAGTTAAGGTCCACTAGAGGTCGGGTGGGATCTTTAATCAACTCAGCCGCAGACACCGCACAGCAACCGAAAAACAGTATAAAAGTAAAGTATAACCCGATTAACCCGATTTTAAATGGCAATAAAACGTTCATTGTTACTTATCGTTGTAATTTCTATTTCAAGCCTCGCTTGCGGATGTTCGGTCACTTTATAATGAAAAAATTTCCAATAAAAACGCCAAGGCAGTGATTCAATTCGTTTCATATAACGTTGTAAGTCAAAATAGCTGCCAACGACCGACAATTGTAATCCATGTTGATACAAAGTAATACCTGCACTATCAGGTATCCCAGCAATATCCAGCTCAACGGCTGCCAAAGCGGTAAATCGAGTAACTTGTATTTTATTGTCGCTTTTTAATAATTCGGTTAACACAGTGCGCATTTTATTGGGTGAAATAAAATCAGAAGTCAATGTGTTGAGATTTTCTTCGAGTTCGAGTAACGCACTTTTCATACTGTCAATTGACTGTCTGACGGTTTCATCAGGATCAATTTTTAAGGCATCCTGATACATCACGATCTGCTGTTGACTGGTATTGATCTGGCGGTTTTCGTTGATAATGCGTTGTTCGCCGTCTTTGACTTGATTATACACGGGTACTATCGCCACCGTGATCCCTAACCAACCAATCAAAAACATCACCCCGCAAAACAGGGTGATCTTTTCGCGCATTTGTAATAATGCCGTTTTGTCGCAAAGGGTTTGCCAATGTGCCTTCAAGGTAATGCCTCGCCGCTCAAAGGTGCATCTAACTGACTTTCCAGCGCCTCAAGGTCCATCGCTACCGTGTCGATTTCAAAAGCAATAACCTGATCCCCCCGATCTTCAAGGTTAAGCACCGCAAATTCCTTGCCGACAAAAAATGGGCTTTTTTGTAATTTGTTCATCCACTGTGGTACCGCCAGTGCATTTAAGGCGTAACCCCGCAAAGAAACCCCAACTTCGTCAAAACGCATTTCGCTGATCCACAGCTGTTCATCATGATAACGGGCCATATCGAGCATTACCGCCGAATAACGTTGCTCATTAGGCACGCTTTGACCTTTAAGGTGTTGACTTAAAACCCGTTTGCCCTGTAGCTCCTGGGTTAACTGATCAAGCTTTTCTGTCAGTTGCACCGACGCTTTGCGGCTTTTATGCTGGGTCTGCAACTGACTCACCTGACTTTGTTTGTCAGTCAAGGCGGTTCTGCTAGCCGTTAAATCACCTGATAGCTGGAGCAGAGCATGATGTTCAATCAAACTCGTTATCATCAGCACACTGGCAGTGATCAACCAACAAATCACCATAAAATTAAGCGACAGCTTTTCTTTTCTTGGTCGCAATGAGGGTAGATATAAGTTAACCCGGGTTTTATTGCTCATGTTCAAGCTCACTTTCGGGTTTGTTCAGGTATTCGAGGGCACCACCGAGGGCCGGATAAAATTGCTCAGATAAGAGTTCATCTATCGTTACTTGTTGATTGGTAACGCCCATGACGCCGACGTTAATTGGAAAGTGCTCAGCAATTTGCTCGGCAATCAGGGTTTGATGCTCGGTAGGCAAGGCCAGTAAAATATTTTTAATCGGTGCCTGCTTTAACTGGCTCTCAAAGTAGTCCATTGAGCGTTGAACTTCGAGACTCAATGAGTCGATTAAGCCATCAATCAGCTCCTGTGCCGTGTATTCATGAATACGGTTAAATCCACGTAATTTACGGGCAAAATACAACTGCTCTTTTTTAACAATTTGTAATGCCACCTCTTCATTGGCTTGTTGAGAAAGTAACAGACTGGCGGTATCGCTGTTACCTACCACATTTTGGATCAACATTTCTTCGGGAACGATGCCTTTAAGCTCAACCTTGTTTTTAATAAAAATATCGATAAGTGGCATGATCACTTTACGACTGGTCACCACCACATTGACTTTATCGCCTTGCAGCGGAATTTTTGCCGCCACATGAAAAAAGTCGGCAATCAATTCTTCCTGAGGTATTGTCACCAGATCTTTAATGCTCCACGCTAACGCTTGTGCGAGCTCTTCGTCGGGGATTGGGGGTTTATCGATTTGCAGTAACTGATAACGATTAAATGGCAATGACAACGTACAACCGGCCTCCGTCAACTTATGAGCCTTAATCAGCGCTTCTACACTGCTAACCCATTGCTCTTCAGAGTCAACGGCGACTTCAACGTGACTGTCATAATGCCAAGCATCATTACTAACCCGACCTTTGACCAGCCGAATAAACTTGGAGTGCAACGAAATTCCCGCTAGAAAAGAGGCACTTTTTTTACTGAATAATTGTTTTACTTTACCAGACAGTGCTAGCTTCATGAATAGTTACAGTAGAGTTAAATAATCGTTTTATAATACAATAAGTTATTATCACTGATCACAGCCAAGATACAAGCTTTAACGTCGTTTACTTGGGTATATTAATTTAGTGGCTAGGAGTGATTTGGTTAATCGACGCTAGCGGCTCAGTAAAATAATGCCCCTGTGCCCCTGTTATACCCAGCTTTTGCAGTGCTATCCACTCACCAACCCGCTCAACACCAAGACCAAATATAAGCACGTGGGTTCCTCTACAAGCGCCCTGCAAGCTCTTCACAAAAAGTTGATTCTCAGGTCTCAAATCAATATTTTTGACAATGCTGACATGTAATTTGAGGTAGTCAATTTCGTATTCGCGAACATATTGGGTATTAAGCACATATAAACCCACCTGGTCAACCAATAAACGGGCACCGGTTTTATGTAACTGACGAAAGAACGATCGTAGTGATTGCTCTTGATGCACCAGTTGATACTCACTGACTTCGATGATGATACGACATGCCACGTTAGGGTAACGCTGAAAATAATCCAGTAACCATTGCTGGAAATCCTCGTTGTGTAAAGAATCGATATGCAGATTCAAACTACAAATATCCTGGACACTGTTTTCGTATTGCAGCAGTTTAATGGTTTTTTCTACCACCAGTTGATCGATTTTAACCACCAAGCCACACTTTTGTGCCATCGGTAAAAACACCGCAGCACTGGCAAGGTGACCATTGTCGGTGCGCATTCTGGCGAGGATTTCATGATGATGAATTTCTGAATTATCGGTTAATATTGCCGGTTGAAACAGCATGACAAACGCCTGATGAGCGATTGCCGCCTCCAGTGCCGTACGCCATTTAACTGAGCCTTTAGTTAAATCCTTAACAATGGCCCTATCGTACATAAACCAGTTACTTGGCCCTTGTAACTGCGCTGCACGTAACGCCATATCGGCTTCTGCCATCAATTGGTAAGCATTTTCGTTGGCTTTACAAGATCCCACGCCAATATGGAAAAAATGCTCGCTGTCAACGCAATCGGGTAACGTAATACGATGACATAAACGGATCAGTTTTGAGCCGATGTTCTCACACTCACGGCTATTAATATTAGGTATT
>JBLHHD010000446.1:0-3558 GCA_047614605.1 Alteromonadaceae bacterium | reverse complement strand
TCTTCAGTGAGCGTCTGGTCCCTCTTAACAATAACCGCCTTGATAATCTCCCCCCCTTTAGGGTTAGGCTCACCAACAACACCTACCTCTGATACGCCAACATGGCCCATGATAATCGCTTCAATCTCGTTAGGGTAAACATTAAATCCTGAGACTAGGATCATATCCTTCAATCGATCCATAATTCTAAAGAATCCAGCCTTGTCCATCTTTGCGATATCGCCTGTTCTCAGCCAGCCATCATCGGTCATTACCTTGGCGGTTTCGTCTTCACGATTCCAATAGCCTTTCATCACCTGAGGCCCTCTGACACAAAGTTCGCCTGATTCACCCTGAGGCAGGATCTTACCGTCTGCATCTTGTATCGATACCTCCGTCGAAGGAACCGGTAAGCCAATGCTGCCATTATACTCCAGCAAATTAAGCGGATTAATGCACACGGCTGGTGACGTTTCAGTGAGACCATAAGCCTCTAGTAATGGCCCACCTGTCGCTTTTTTCCACCGTTCGGCAACAGGTTTTTGAACGGCCATACCACCTCCGAGCGTTAACTTAAGATGAGAGAAATCAATGTCATCAAAACCGGGCGTATTCATCAGACCAACAAATAACGTGTTAACACCCGTGATCGCAGTAAAAGGGATTGACTGAAGCTCCTTAACAAATCCAGCCATATCGCGTGGGTTTGTGATCAGATGGTTTTCGGCACCCGCTTTCATAAAGGTAAGGCAGTTCGCAGTGAGAGAAAATATATGGTAAAGCGGCAAGGCGGTAATAATGACATCCTTACCTTCATCCACCATATTTTTAATCCAGGCTGATGCTTGTTGCATATTAGCAACCATATTCCTATTAGTTAACATCGCACCCTTGGCTACACCAGTCGTGCCACCTGTGTATTGCAAAAATGCAATATCCTCAGGAGAGATACTTACTTGGGTGTGGGCAACACGCGCGCCTTCCGCCAGGGCTACTTTAAACTTCACGCTTCCCTTTAAAGTAAATAGGAGCACCATTTTTTTGATGTGTTTAACCACAAAATTAACAATAAATGATTTTGGGAACTTCAACATGTCACCAAGCTGCGTCGTAATAACGTGCTGGATTGTAGTTTGATCAATTACTTCTGCCAGAGTGCTGCAAAAATTCTCCATTACGATAATGGCTTTCGCACCCGAGTCGGTAAGTTGATGCTCTAACTCTCTTGGCGTGTAGAGTGGATTAGTGTTTACGACAGTAAAACCAGCTCGTAATACAGCAAAGATGGCAATGGGGTTCTGCAGTACATTCGGCATCATGATGGCAACACGATCACCTTGTTTCATATCCGGCAAACGTTGTAGATAACTCGCCAAATGGCCCGTTAACTGATCCATCTCTGAGTAGGTTAACGTCGTCCCTAAGTTGCTGAATGCGGGTCTGTCAGAATACCGACTAGCTGACTTTTCGAATACTTCTGCTACTGACTGGTAGGCATTAATATCAACCGTTTCTGGCATGCCATCCGGGTAACTTTTTAACCATGCTTTGTCCATTTCTCACCCTCCCAATTTTTGACACTAATATCAGCAGCTTCCAACAGACCCAACCTAATCTATTTTGAGATGCTCAAACAAACTCACACAAATACTTTTACGCTAATTTGTTAACCTATGCTTATTATTTTTATCTGCTGTTTTTTAATCACTCAATTTATTGTTTAATTCTTCCGTTGTGAAATCGTCTACCATAATGACCCTCCTCGTTGCAGCTTGAGCCGAGGCTAAAATTTCAGCCTCTTCAAAACTCAGAATGCTTGCTGCAACTAATGAATCGATCCATTGTTGGTAACTTTGCAAGCCTGGCTTGACCTGCTGGGACGCTTTCAATCGGCGTTCAATGGGTTCAGCCAACAACACTTTTGCAAATGCATCTTCCAAACAACCCGTACTATCATTTTCATCTTTACTGATATAAATACCTTGCGTCAGTCTATCTCTTGCCTCGCTAGGGCGTATCAGTAATGACGATACACGATGCCCAAGCGAGTCATTTGGTTGACGTAAATTTAAACCCAGCGGGAAAATAATGATTCTTATTAATATGCCCAATGATTTTATCGGAAAGTTTCTTAATATCTCATCCAACGCTACCTGCACTTGATATAAACAATATTTGGCTGACCATTCTACAAGCGGTATATCCGCTTTTTGCCTACCGTCGTCCTCATATTTTTTGAGCACAGCAGAAGCGTAATACATATAGCCCAAAGCATCGGCAAATCGTCCAGATAATTTTTCTTTGCGTTTAAATGCCCCCCCCAAAATCATTAACACCAAGTCTGAAGTAACAGCAAATGCTGCACTCATCTGATTCAATCGTTTGTAATAGCTGCCAATACGCCCAGACACTGGAGAATCGGCGAGGTGACTACCGGAAATACCGTACACAAAGGACCGGAACAAATTGGTAACAAAATAACCAATATGCCCCGTCAGGGCATTGTCAAAAGCTAACACACTGGCTGTGGTGTCACTCATGGTTGCCGCTTCCATTTCTTTGACCAAATAGGGGTGACAACGAATAGCACCCTGCCCAAATATAATCATGGTACGGGTCAATATGTTAGCGCCTTCAACCGTGATGCCAACCGGTATCGATTGATAGGGACGTGCAAGATAGTTTTTTGGCCCCATACAAATACCTTTCCCGCCATGGATATCCATCGCGTCGTTCACTACTTGCCGCATCATTTCTGTATTGTAATATTTAAGAATTGCGGTGATAACTGGGGGCTTAATACCATTATCGAGTGCTGATAAGGTCAATAACCGGCCCGCTTCCATCATATAGGTTAGGCCACCGATTCGAGCTAAGGGCTCTTCTACGCCTTCAAACTTTCCGATTGATGTATTAAATTGTTTTCTAATCTTTGCGTAAGCGCCCGTAAATCGAACCATGGTTTTACCTGCCGCAACGCCAACTGCGGGAAGAGAGATACCACGTCCAGCTGACAGCGATTCAACCAGCATACGCCAGCCCTTACCAATGTTATCAGCACCACCGATCAAATAATCCATCGGGATAAAAACATCTTTACCACTGTTTGGGCCATTCTGAAAAGCCGAATTCATGGGGAAGTGTCGGTTACCAATAGTAATGCCAGGAGTATTGGCGGGGATCAACGCACAAGTAATACCGAGTTCGACTTCACCACCGAGCAGTCCGTCTGGATCATAGACTTTAAATGCCAGACCAAGCACCGTTGCTATCGGACCAAGTGTAATATAGCGTTTTTCCCAATTTAGTTTCAGACCCAGTACCTGCTTGCCCTCAAACTCGCCTTCACAAACAATGCCTGTATCTGGAATTGATCCAGCGTCCGATCCAGCGTCAGGTCCGGTAAGTGCGAAACAGGGGATGTCTGCACCGCTCGCGAGGCGCGGTAAGTAATGATCCTTCTGTGCTTGTGTTCCGTAGTGCAACAATAATTCCGCCGGACCAAGCGAGTTGGGAACCATAACTGTGACGCCAACCGAGGTACTACGCCCCGAAAGCTTCATTACCACAGCTGAGTGG
>JBLHHD010000445.1:0-3560 GCA_047614605.1 Alteromonadaceae bacterium | reverse complement strand
ATTGTAAGGTTAAACAGTTTTTTGAGCAAGTCATGCAAATGGACAGTTTTACCCTACGCTTGGAAGCAATGCCTGACGAGGATTATCCGTGATGAAAACGTCAAAATGAACTCCGAAACTTGAGTTAACAAGTCTCAAAGCTCAGGCTATTGATAACAAAGTCAGTGTTCTTTTTATCAAAACTTACTCATTCATAATCTCAATAATTCGCGGGTCAAGGCATGAGCGTAAAAAGTGGTTCATGTCGGTTTGCTCGCCAGATTGGTAAAATGCCAGCATAAGTTGATTAAATTCGAGTTGGCGAGAAAAAGGCAGGTTGATTGCCGGATAACCCTTTGATAATAATAAACCATTCATCATAAAACGGCCCATTCGTTTGTTTACATCGTAGAAAAACTGACACCTTGCCATGGTTAAAAATAGATGGATAGCCTGGTCGTAACTGTCTTGTAGTTTTGCCATATCGGTGAGCATTTGTTCAAAGTAGTGGGGTAACTCAACCGTTGGTGGTGGCATATAGTTAGTACCCGCGATTGTGACCCCACCTGATCGAAACTTGCCCCATTCTAACGCCTCTTCTTTTGCTGCTATATTGTGTAATTCACAAGCCTGGTTGGCAGATACGATAAATTTGTCCTGTTTGAGCCAGTCAAATAGCTGCTTCCATGCATTAGATTGATTAACAGCGATTTGTTGGTCGTTTAATGCATGACCACCGACGGTGACACCCTCCATCAGGGTTTGGATCTCCGGTAGGGTGAAATTGATCCCTTCTAGTCGCACGGCATCATAAACAAAGGTGGCTACCTCACGCTGGGCTAGCATGATGGCTTTTGGTTTGTTGGGTTTGATGATATCCATGGGGAGTTACGCCTGTGGTATGTGTTAGCTGGTATCTGATCCTAAATGAATTTTTAACTAATGCCAATGAAATAGGTGATGGTGTGTTTGATGAAAAACGTTCCCGCGGAAACATGTTTATATTGTAGACAAAGACATAATGGTGGCGGTATTCGAATAACGAATGTGATTATCCACTGAATTTGTTTTAAACCAAATATGTTGTGTGCTTGGTGAAAGCTAAAAACGTTTCTGCGGAAACATGTTTACATTGTAGACAAAGGCATGATGGTGACGGTTGCAGGGTTAATGGTGCGCGATGCTGCGCTTCGCGCAACCTAGCTTCGCGGTGATGCACCCTACTCGGCGGCCTCGATTTTGTAGGATGTCGCATTGCGCACCAAAAGCGGCGATCTTTTGCGGGGCTGTGGCGGACGTCAATTAAGGTAGATGGGAGCACTCGGGTTGGCTTGGTGTTCTTTTTATGGGACCAAATGTCGGACCATCCTGCCTTCGCAGAAATGGCTTTTCTGTTATTCGGTATTTTATGATGCGCGGCGTAGTTCGTTTGAAAGGTGGCGTTGCTGGTTAAAGGTAAGGTGTTAATGGTGGGTTAGGGCCGTAAAAAACGGCCTAACCCACCTTAACTTGACCTTATTTAAGTTATTGCGCTGTTTTGGGTAGTTGTCCAAAACAGGCTTCGCTGCTGGCTTTTAATCCCAGCAAGATTTGGCGTAAACCTACCGCTTGTGAACTGCTTAAATGCGCTCTGTTGTCATCATCTGCCACCTCGGGCAGGGTGCTGGTGATGTAATCCAGCGAGTTGATGATTTCGTTTAAGGTTTGGGCCGGGGTTTGGTTTTGCTGGCTCATAATACACCTCCGATCACTTTTTGGGTGATTGAGCTGGTGCTAATTTGCGCAGTGGAGGTTGTTCGGGTCATAAAATACATGACGTCGGGCACGCGTTGTGTTTTATTTAACAAAGTCATTTTTATATAGTTTTGTGGTTCGCTAGCAGCGATCTTCAATTGTGGCGATTGATGTGTGGATTCATCCCTGAAGGGGGATTACATCGGGTATCCATCCCCTCACCTTAAAAAGCTGCGAAAATTCTTTTCGGTCTTTTTTCGCCTCATTGTTCTGCTTGAACATTTAGGTTTATGTTTTGATTAGCTGGTCTTTAATGTTGATCGCATTTTGGGCTGGCGTCGTCTGTTTACTCTTTCATACTACTGTTTATTCTACTCTTTACTTTTTCGTTCATTTTATCTTGTAGGCTGTCTTTCCTGTTTTGGTGGGGGTATTTTCACAGTATAGAAAGGTTTTTAGGGTTTTGCCATAAAATGAGCAAAAAAAGATAAAAAATGGTCATCGGTTGATTGCTTATCACTTAACAATCCTCAGATACCATCGAGACTGATAATTTAGGTACGTTCATTCACGTAATCACACCATTTGCGCCCACTGCCATAGGTTTTTGCTAATAATGTCCTATGCTTAAAACACCTCAAAGTGATAGTGAAATAGTAATAATCAAACGTTTAATCGGCATTGTTTTTACATTATGGATTTTATTGTACCAATGGGGAGCGCTTGCTGCGGGACCTGTTGTGCAATTTGAGCGTTTGCTGGTCGATGGCTTAAAGGAACGCCCTTCAATTTACCATATTTTGCAGGACCATCAGGGGTTTTTATGGTTTGCCACCCAAGATGGTTTGTACCGCTATGATGGTTGCGAATTCAAAGCCTTTCGTCACCAGCAAAGCCAGCCCGATTCAATTGCCAGTAATGATATCAACAGCCTCTTTGAAGATAGCGATGGCACCTTGTGGATTGGTAGCCAAAACGGCATCAGTCGCTTTAATCGTCAAACTCAGCGGTTCGAGCATTTTTCCCATCAAGCCGAGGTAGCCGACAGCTTAAGCAATAATTCGGTGATGGTTATTTTTCAAGATAGTGATGACCAATTGTGGTTCGGCACTCAACATGGACTTAACCGTTTTAACCCCCGCTCATCAAGCTTCGAACACTTTTTTCATGACCCATCAATACCCGCTAGCCTGAGTCATAATGACGTTAGGGCTATAGCCTAGGAGGGTAGTGGGGTTTTATGGTTTGGCACCAATGGCGGTGGTTTAAATCGTTATGAAAACGGCCAGTTTAGCCATTATATTTATCATCAAGACGACCCAACTAGCCTGATTGACAATCGTATCCAGGCATTGACACTCGATAACCAACAACGACTCTGGGTCGGTACCATTGGCGGTGGACTGAGCCGACTGGATGCCAAACGCCAACAATTTAGCCATTTCAGTTATCACCCATTGGACCGAACCAGTTTGAGCCATAATTCGGTGCTGTCGATTATCCTGGATAGCCGGGGCAGGTTGTGGGTTGGTACCCTCGATGGCGGCCTCAATCGCTTTGATGAAAAGCATAACCATTTTATTCGTTTTAGTCATAATCCTGCCAATGCCAACAGTCTTGGTAGTGATCGGATATGGTCGCTACATGAGGACTCTAATGGCGTTATATGGATTGGCACCAGTAACGGTTTAAGCAAATTTGATACAAAAGCAGAGTATTTTGGTCATTTTAGGCATCAGCAGTGGGACCCGTATAGCCTCAGCGATAACAACCTGCGATCAATTTATCTCGATAGTAAAGGTCAGTTGTGGGTTGGCACCTATGGCAGTGGATTAAATCTTTATGAC
>JBLHHD010000444.1:0-3573 GCA_047614605.1 Alteromonadaceae bacterium | reverse complement strand
TTCAAAGTGCGTTAAATTGACTTGCTTTAGAGTGACTAAAACGCCGTAAATTTAACTGCTTTGAGAACATTTCAGTTCTCACAGGTTGCTCACCATCGAACCATTCGGCGCTCTAGAGGAAAAAAACCGCTTAAGCGACACCTGATAAGAAGCATCAAAATGGTGGTGAAAGCATATCATTTTGATGTATTATCAGATAAACAGATCAGATCAGGCAGGGGATTGAAGGCGAGGTGATAAAACAGGTGATAGATTATACGGGTGAGCGGGACTTATTTGTTCGTCTGCTAAATACCACATCGGGCAATTTAAGTCGTTTGTTTACCAAACCTTGTTTATCTCGCAGCGACAGTGAACAGGTGCTTGATACTATTAAGGTTTACCGTCAGGCCGATGATGTGTTTGATGATCCCGATAAAGCCCGGGAGTTTCTTAAAACCAGCATTCCAGCGCTTAATGGTGATATGCCGATTGATTTGTTAGATACTTTCTCGGGTCGTCAGTTGGTGCAACAGTTATTGCGAAAAATTGAATATGGCGATTTTTCTTGATGCGTTTATCCCTGAGTCTTACCGATTGGGTATTTTTGAGCTTGACTGCGATGAACTCGAACAAATCCCCCTTGATACGCTGGAGTCAAATTGGGCTACATTTCCCTATCCCCGCTCAAACACGGTAGTGACTGGCTGAGAAGTGGTCGCAGTGCGCTGCTACCCCCGAGGGGCTCGAAGCTGTGTATTATGTAACCTCCACCATCCTGAGAGTCAGAACCTTATGTTACTTGAAGCTAAAAAAGAGCTGTTTAATCAAAGAACCTTTCAAGGTATTTTATGAATAAACACATTCACTTTTCTCATGCCAACGGGATACCGGCATCAACCTATTCTTATTTGTTTGATCAACTCGAAGGTGTACAAATACATTGTATCGAGAAAATGGGCCACGGCGATTATCCGGTCAATGTGGGTCTGCATCATTTGGCTGATGAGTTGATTGAATCCATTGAGCAAAAATCAACAGCCCCGGTCATTGGCATTGGTCACTCTGCTGGTGGGCTGGTGACTTTACTGGCGGCGGCAAAACGCCCTGAGCTGTTTAAAAAGGTCATTGTGCTAGACCCTATTTTATTTAGCAAACGTAAACGTGCAGTGATTAGCTCATTACGAGCGGTTGGTTTGGGTGACTGGCTGGGCCCCACTAAACGAACGCTGATAAGACGAACCCAGTTCGATCACCATGCCCAGGCAGATGAATACTTTAGTAGTAAAACCCTCTTTAAAAACTTTCATCCCGAGTGTTTTAAAGACTATATTAAACATGGTTTACGTCCCCGCAGCGGTGAGAGCGGTGAGGGGGTTGAACTGGCATTTTCAAAAACGGTAGAGGCCGATATTTTTCGTTCAGTTAGCGCCCAAGTGCCAGCCAACCTGGATAAAGTCGATGGGGTGGTCATTTATGGCAGTCAAAGCAAACTGTTTTGGCCCAGCGATGTTAAGTGGTGGCAAAAACACTATCCTAATTTTACGACTGTGGCTTTTGCTGGTGAGCACCTTTTTCCACTGGAAAAACCCGATGAAGTGGCCCGGTTACTTAATGAGTTTATTGCAAAGTGATTAGCAATATTTGACTTTATAAAGTAGTGGTTTAATATCCTCGCGATATCCTTTTACGTTTAACCTGACAAATAAGAACAAGAGGTCTACCCATGCTGGCAAGCGGGCAAAAAACGATTGAGTCCTATCTCGATTTATTAAGTGAACATACTACAGTACAGGTGGCCGTTGTTATTGCATTGTCCTGGGGGCTGGCGGTAGTGGTTGATCGGCTGTCTTTAAGCTGGATAAGTAAAGTGGTGGCAAAAGTCGATAAGCAGAACCCTTTGGTGGATTCTCGCCATGGTCCGCTGTTTTATTCGATTATTTTGCTCGGTTTTGCGGTGGGTGCTTTATTGTTGGCATTGCCGTTAAAAATCCATGGCATTATTATCTCTGTACTGTATACCTTAGCTGTTTTGGTATGGGTACGATTTTCGTTGCGAATTAGCCGTTTTTTACTGCGCAGTGCAGCGAATAACCCTAACCGGATTGAGGTGTTAAACCTCAAAACCTTGCCTTTGTTTGAAAATATGGCCTTTATTTTTATCATTGTGCTGGCCGTTTATTATGTATTTATCAGCTGGCATGTCGATATGACTGCCTG
The DNA here is from genome assembly GCA_047614605.1 of Alteromonadaceae bacterium. Lineage (GTDB taxonomy): Bacteria > Pseudomonadota > Gammaproteobacteria > Enterobacterales > Alteromonadaceae > JABSOG01. Next base: position 1,374 of record JBLHHD010000444.1, on the reverse strand, counting down.
GTTGGCCTCTGCCGGTATTGTCGGTATTGCGGTGGGTTTTGCTGCCAAAGATACCCTGGCTAATCTGTTTTCGGGTATTTTTATTATGGCCGATGCCCCGTATAAAATTGGTGATTTTGTGGTGCTCGAAGGTGGTGAACGAGGGGAGATCACCAAAATTGGCATCCGAAGTACTCGCTTACTTACTCGCGATGATGTTGAGGTGACAGTGCCCAATGCTATTATGGGTAACACCAAAGTGTTTAATGAGTCTGGCGGACGCCATGAAAAATTTCGCATCCGGGTTCAGGTAGGTGTCGCTTATGGTAGTGATATTGACAAGGTGCGGGAGATTTTGATGACGGTTGGTAAAAATGAACCGACTACCTGCAACGAACCTGAGCCGCGTGTACGGTTTAGAATGTTTGGTGCTTCAAGTCTTGACTTCGAATTGTGCTGCTGGATAGAGCAACCAGTGATGCGCGGACGAATTTTAGATGCCCTTAACAGCTCAGTTTATAAGGCTTTTTTGGCCGAAGGGATCGAAATTCCTTACGGTAAACAAGATCTCTATATTAAAGAGATGCCGCCTAAATAAGCACAAAAATACTATCTTCACAGCAAATCAATAATGATAACGGCATTGGGCAATAATCACGGCATTGTCGATGACTTTATAAACCAGGCGGTGTTCGCGGTCAATACGGCGAGACCAATAGCCTGACCAACTGTGTTTTAAAGGTTCGGGATCACCTAGCCCTTCGAAGGGTTGACGTTTGACATCTTTGATTAGCGCATTAATACGTTTGAGTTGTTTCTTGTCTATTTTTTGGCAATACAAATGATCCTCCCAGCCAATATCAGTCCAAGACAAAATCATTCGTCAAGCAACTCATGTTGTTGGGTTTGACCCGCTTCAATTTGGGCGATTGCCTGATTTAATCGTTCGGCATTTTTCGGACTGGCCACTAAGTAACTGGTTTCCTGATAGGAGTGAAAGTCCTCTAAACTCATGACCACGGCTGGCTTGCCATCTTGTCGGGTAATGAGTACTGGATTGTGATTGTCATTTACTTTATCCAGGGTACTGGCCAATTGACTTCTGAATGATGAATAACCCATTGTGTCCATAGTGATTGCCTTTGATGTGGTTACAGTGTAGCCATTGTACGTATTGTTGTATGTATAATAAATCGAAACAAATGTTCATCAAATAGTGGTGGATAAGTTTTATCGTTATGATGAATCAAGCCATTAACGTTTAGCTGATTTTTCGTTCAATAGTCGTGTTGCGGTGTCAATACCGTTATCCTGACGTAAGATGCTTCTTAACTCCGCTTTCTTGCTGTTGAGTAGACTAACGCCTTCCACCACCATGTCATATACAGCCCAGTT
>JBLHHD010000443.1:0-3575 GCA_047614605.1 Alteromonadaceae bacterium | reverse complement strand
AGAAACACAACGATAACACCTTGTATATATTGAAAATTATTGCTATTGGATTTAATTAAATGTTGTTAAATCCCTATTTGTGTCCACTTTAACCTAGTGCCATTATTCTTTTTAAAATATAACCACAGACTAGGGCAGGACACCCGTAGGTTCGATTATGCAGGAGCAATCATCTAGGCACAGAAGACACGGAGAAGCGCAAAAGCGCAAAAGCGCAAAAGCCAAAAATAAAAAACCATTTGAACCCAAAAACGATAAACGTTTCTTATATCGTCTTTTTTCCTCTGTGCCTCTGTGGTGAAAATGCTTTTGATTTTGGGTTTATTTATTTTGTTCCTTAATAAAATCATTCGGTGCTCTAGGGTAACCCTTTGATAACCGACAAGATTAAAGCCTGGAAGTTTGGCCCTGTCATTGATTCTGTTTATCACGAATTTAAAAACTTTGGCTCCAGAGATATTACCAATCACGGTACCGCCTTTATAAATCCCAAAGGCACCACCGCCAGTAGCGAAATTAATAGTTTTTATGGCATCCCCTGTATTGATAATAAGGGCATACTTGGGCTGGTGAACCGAATTTGGGAGGTTTATGGGGCTATGGATGCCATCGAGCTATCAGGTTTAACCCACGCCCCAGGCTCACCCTGGTTTGAAAGCATTTCTGAGCATCAAGAAGGTAAGATCACCAATTATATTTTACCTAATCAATTTATTGGCGAATGTATGGCTAAGCAATTAGAAACTGAAGCGGAGTAACCCGTTGCAATTTCTCGATTAATTATCAAAAACGCATCAAAAAAAATCCCCCGCCACTGCGACGACTAAAACCACCTTGGCAAAAAAGAAGGTCAGACGTACACAGAGCAAAGCACCCCAGACGCCGAAGCCCTCAGTGAAATTAAACTCGCCACCGCACAAAGCCAGTTAAAGTTACGCCAAACCGAAGTAGACAGAGAGCTTGCTCACAATGAAGGCATAAGACAAGCAACTTAGAGACAAGTACGCCGCCAAAGCCTATCAATTTGTTTGGGCCTGGTCTGCGGTGTTGTTTATATTGTTGTTTCTCAGCGGAGCCGAAAGCATTTTTGGCTTTGAGTTCGAACTTAGCGAGACAGTGTTAATTGCACTGATTACGGGCGTAACAGTGAATATTCTGGCGTTTTTTTTGTCGGTAATGAACAACCTATTTCCAAATAAACTACCAGCAACCGCTAAAAAAACCAAAACAGCAGCGGTTAAAGCGGCCCTTGCTAAGGCCGCACCAGCTAAAACCACACCTGCTAAGGCAAACAACAAAGCCACCAGCCGGGTTTAATCGCCAAACTTAAATACCCTCAACCATCAGACGAGTATCTGGTAAACAGGCCAGATACGGAATGGCTAAATCTGGGTATGCCGCACGAGTCAGTGCATTTAATGCCGAGGCAATCGCCCCTTCTTGCCAACCCGGTAAAGATGAGATTTGGTCGCCAACAATAAAGAAGTTAGGATCGCTCATCACACCTGTGGTTTTGTCAAAAACACCCGTGCCCTGAGCTATGTTATTAAACTGCTCAACCGCAAAGTCAGACTCACCCACTGCGTGCCATTGCGCCCAACCACCTTTGATATGCGGCATATTCTGCCAGGCAATTGCTACCCCGTCGTGCAAGCCGTTACCAAACGCTTCGCCGAATTTTTTAGCACCCTTTCTGGCGTTATACAGGCGATCTGCAAAAAGTAATTTACCGCATGTGTAAGCGATATTAGAAAAATTGTAAGCGCCGGTTAAGGTGCCTTTTTCATCCTGATAAGCGGTGGATGGGTACCAGATTTGCGTAATGTCGTCATCCGTCCAGGAGATCCCACCAAAGATTGGCACAACACCGACTTCGGACTCGGGTACGCCAACCACATCATGGTTACAGCCAGCGTGATGAGAAACATTCATTTTACTGCCTTGCCATAACACCCGGTCAGCTTGCCAGCCCACTTTGGTGGTACAAGCCAAAAAGCGAGCGATGTAACCATCATCTTCTATTGGTTTGGCACCCGTTATTGTTTCTGGTTTAAACTGTGCGGTGTAGACGGCATTTAAAGCCGTTTTAAAGTCAGCCTCAAAACCTTGACCAACCGTATCGTCTTGTAATTCATCAGAGAGAATTTCGCTCAAAAATGGCATCGCCAAGTTGCTAAAACAGTAATCTGCTTCATAAACGATACATTCAGTGGTGCCAATTTGGCTGGCGCTAATGATGAACTTTTTCTTGCCAGCATCCCATTCTATCGATTGTACGGGGCTATTCAGGTGAATGGTGCCGCCAAGGGCTGCCACTTGCTGAGCAAAAGCGTGTTGCACCTGATCCATGCCACCAACGGGCTGAAACAAGGTTGATTGCCATAAAAAATCGGCAGGTTGATAGAAACGGGTTTTATCCCAAAACTCAGAGCTGAGCAAATCGTCAAAGCTCAGTGCTTCGGCGGTTTGTCCGGCATCAACACCGGGTAACTTAGTATAGCCGGCTCTTGAGCGGGCATTTTCCATGCCGTCTTGACCTGCGGTAGTCGCGTATTTACCCGCTGTGCCATTGGCAAGGGTTTCTACGGTTTCGGGGATCAGTTCACCAAACGATACCATTAGCTCTTTTAACTGGTCGGTGCGAATGGCCAATTTTTCAGGATTAATGCAATTGTCAGTGGTTTCGAGCAATTTACCGGCATTTTCATAAACCATTTGTGACAGCCAGCCCCGAGTATTGTGGTCTAAACGACGATAGGTCACTGGCATACTGGCATACTGGCAAACGGTTCACCTTCCATTTGCACTAGGTTTGATTCACTGTTCATGACATAGATTTCGACATCAACGGCAAATTTCTTCAGATAAGATAACAAGCGTTTATGGCTACTCGGAATACGGCCCGGTCCGGCGTTAAGGTAAGGTTCACTGTCACCTTGAGGACGTTTGAAACGGACCACCTGAGTCGGTCCGGGGGTTGAGTTAAACAGATCGCTGTTAATGTCTTCGGTTAAGGTATCACCGGTACGCAGGCTCAAACAGCGCCCACCAGTGCGGTTTAATGCTTCAAGGACAATGACCTCAGCGCCTGACTCTTGGGCCAGCAATTCATAAGCAGTGGTCAAACCGCCAACACCGGAGCCGATGACCACTGCCGTTTTACCGGCAAACTTGCCTTTTTCGATTTTCATCGCACCAGGGGTGATGTTTTTTTGCTGATTGGTCGCATCATCCAGTGCCGCCATGGCTCTGACTCTGGGGTTTTGTTTAAAAAACTTGGCGCGACTGAGGTTATTCCGTCTTGGTTTATTTGGCATAATTGTGACTCTCTGAGTATGTTGTTATTAATTCACGTTTTATATTCTTGTTTACCCACGTCGTACTGGGGAACAAGCCTGTAAAATCTAGTTCAGGCACTTTAATAAAGCAAGAAAACAGCCATAATCTATTGGTGCTAAAACAAGGCAATCGCATCAAATATGGGACAATAACTGAAGCAGGTATTTTTCATCCCAGCCAGCAATCTGTCTCTTAATTTTTATTCCTACTTTTTGCGATCTGTCTGACTTAAGCAG
>JBLHHD010000442.1:0-3576 GCA_047614605.1 Alteromonadaceae bacterium | reverse complement strand
GAGCAGCTTGAATTTACCGAGCAACAATTGCTGGCGCCTGGATGATATTCACCTGAGCAGTTTCAAACGAGTGAAAAATAGCGGTGTGTCTATTGCCATTGATGGTTTTGGGTCTGGGGTTTGCTCACTGGGTTTGTTAAGCCACAATCATATTGATTATGTGAAAACGGATGCAGCCTTCACCCGCTCATTACTTAAAAATGATAAACACAAGCCTTATTACAAACCCTGACGGCGACTGGTCCGAAACTTACCTTGCATAACTTTGGCTAAAACAGCCACACGAGCAGCAATAAGCCCAGTGGCTATTTTGAGCCTATCAGCGCTAAGTTCCCCCCTTGTTTTTTAGCATCTCGCGGAGGTTGGCAATATTACCAGTGGCTCGTTCCTTTTTATGCTCGACAGTTTCGAGCTTTTTGTGTGACTCCCACTCTAAATCATCCTGAGGCAACTCATGCAAAAAACGCGAGGGTTCAGGTTTAACGACTTCGCCGTATTGACGACGTTCGCGGGTCAAAGTGAAGGTAAGTTCACGTTGTGCCCGGGTGATCCCCACATAAGCCAGACGGCGTTCTTCATCGACACCATCTTCATCAATGCTGGTTTGGTGAGGCAAGAAACCTTCTTCCATACCGACCATAAACACAAACGGAAATTCGAGCCCTTTGGAGGAATGCAAGGTCATCAACTGCACCTGATCGGATTCTTCATCTTCTTCGTTGCGCTCCATCATATCGCGTAATGTCAGCTTGCTAACCACCTCTGGTAAGGTCATTGGCTCGTTACCGTCGACACCCTGAAGCATTTCGGTGATCCACTTAAACAGCAGACTGACATTTTTCATCCGCATTTCGGCGGCCTTGGGGCTCGGGCTGCTTTCGTACATCCAGTCGTCATAATTCATCTGGCGGATAAAATCACGAATGGTGGTAACCGGATCGCTGCGCTGTACATTATCAGCGGTTTCGACAATCCAGCGGGAAAATGCCTGCACATTTCTTAGCCCACGATCTGGCAGGTGAGCGGCTAAGCCTTGTTCGAGTGAAGCTTCAAACATACTAACGTGCAACTGGTTGGCATAATGACCGACCTTTTCAAGAGTGGCTGGGCCAATTTCGCGTCGAGGTACGTTAACGATACGCAAAAAGGCGTTATCGTCGTCAGGGTTTACCAGCAAGCGCAGATAAGCCATGATATCTTTGATTTCTGAGCGGGAAAAAAACGACTGTCCACCGCTGATTTTGTACGGAATTCGGTTAGTCATTAACGATTTTTCAAATACTTTAGACTGAAAATTACCCCGGTATAAAATCGCATAATCCTTGTAACCTGTCCGGTTTTGAAAACGGTGAGAGATAATTTCGGCGGTAACTCTTTGGGCTTCATTTTCTTCATCTTTGGTGGCGAGAACCTTAAGTGGCACCCCATAAGCCATTTCGCTGAACAGCTTTTTTTCAAAAACGTGACTGTTGTTGGCGATCAAAATATTGGCCGCTTTTAATATTCGCTGACCGGAGCGGTAGTTTTGCTCCAGCTTGACCACCTTGAGCTTGGGAAAGTCGGTGCTTAGCAACACCAGGTTTTGTGGTTTGGCCCCACGCCACGAATAGATTGACTGGTCGTCATCACCAACCACAGTAAAGCGGGCACGCATCCCCACTAGTAACTTTACCAGCTCATACTGACTGGTATTGGTATCTTGATATTCATCTACCAGCAGATAACGAATTTTGTCTTGCCAACGGTCTCTGACCTCTTCGTTACTGTGCAGTAGCAGGGTGGGGATCATAATTAAATCATCAAAATCAAAGGCATTATAGGCGCGAAGGTTACGCTGATAGTTTTCATAACACTGAGCAAACTGCCGATCTTGAGCGGTTTGGGCATGAGCCATGGCGGCTTTGGGTTGAATAAGGTCGTTTTTCCAGTTTGAAATAGTGCTTTTAAGTGACGAGAGTAAATCTTTGTCACCTTCGAGTTCTTTTAGGGTTAACTCTTTTAGTAATGCTGAGGTATCTTGATCGTCCAACAGTGAGAAATTGGCTTTGTAACCCAGCGTTTTGATCTCACGCTTAATGATATTTAAGCCCATGGTGTGAAAGGTCGAAACCGTTAGCCCTTTAGCTTCTTGTTTGCCGAGGGTTTGGCTGACTCGCTCCCGCATTTCTTTGGCGGCTTTGTTGGTAAAGGTTAAGGCGGCGATATGGCGGGCGCTGTACTGGCAGTTTTGCACTAAATGCGCAATTTTATTGGTGATCACCCGTGTTTTACCACTGCCGGCACCAGCCAGTACCAGGCAGGGGCCAGAAATATAGTGAACCGCTTCATTTTGTGCAGGATTGAGTTTCATTAAATACTACGTGTTATTGACGATAAATACGGATGGGGGATTTTACGACTTTGCGCGTCAAAGATCATTGATTATGTAATCACAAAACTCAGTTGATTCATCCTTATTCATCTAGTTTTGATTAATTCATCTTTTTTACATGAATGATAACTTCGGGGGGCTGTTAATTGCTCCTATATGCTTAAACCAGATTTTGGGTCGCTTATTGACAAGAAATAATCAACCTAATGGTATTGTTTAAAGAGGATTCTCTAGATAAGATAACTTTCGATATTAAGCACAATAAAAACAGCCTTATGACAGGAGAATATTAATGGATTTTATTGAAAGATTAGAAAGTCGATCCAAGAAAATAACTCAAGTAGCTAACAACTTAGCAACTGAGGAAGCAACGAAAAATGCACTTGTTATGCCCTTTCTTCATTCTGTATTAGGATACAATGTATTTGACCCCAATGAAGTTATCCCAGAATACACTGCCGATACGGGTACTAAAAAGGTGAGAAAGTTGATTATGCTTTAGTTAAAGGTGGTGAAGTACAAATTCTTATTGAATGCAAAAAATATGGCGAGGCCTTGACGTCGAAGCACGCTAGCCAACTCTTTCGATATTTTTCCGTCACTAATGCCAGGCTGGCCATTTTAACTAATGGGGCTATTTACGAGTTTTATACTGATCTTGATGCGCCTAATAAAATGGATGAAAAACCTTTTTTAATGCTGAATTTGGAAGATATTGATGAGCACATCGTCCCTGAGATCAAAAAATTAACAAAATCATCATTTGATGTCGATTCAGTTGTTGATGCCGCTGGTGAATTAAAATACCTAAGCCAAATTAAAAAGTTAATTGCTGCGCAATTCAATGAGCCAGAAGAGGAATTTGTCAAATTCTTTGCTTCACGGGTATACGAAGGAATGTTGACGCCGAAGGTTAAATCACAATTTCAGGATATAACACCAAAAGCATTGAAACAGTTTCTCAATGACAGCATTAATGAACGATTAAAATCCGCTATAGGTTCTGATATAAAAACTGTTGTCAGCCCTTTAAAACAAGAGCCGCAACAAGTAATGGATAATGCTGAAGGTATTCAGGCGGATGATGTTGCTCCCAAGCTAGTTACAACTGAAGAAGAGATCGAAGGTTTCAATATAGTGAAGGCCATTTTACGCCAAAAAGTAGCCGCAGATCGTATTACGTCAAGAGATACTCAAAGCTACTT
>JBLHHD010000441.1:0-3581 GCA_047614605.1 Alteromonadaceae bacterium | reverse complement strand
AAGATAGCATTTTAATCAATCCCCCCACTTATGGCATGTACACTATTTGTGCCACGACCTTTAATGTGGCCACTATCAAGGTCCCATTAACCAATGAGTACCAGCTCGATGTTGAACACATCATCGCACAAAAAAGCCAGCAGCCTAAACTTGTTTTTATCTGCTCACCCAATAACCCTACTGGCGAGCTGATGGCCCAAAGTCAAATCGTTGCGGTACTCGAAGCGTATAAAGACAGTGCCTTGGTGGTGGTAGATGAAGCCTACATCGAGTTTTGCGCCGACAGCACAGTAACGTCACTGATTGAGCAATATGCCAACCTGGTGGTTTTACGCACCTTATCAAAGGCTTATGCGCTGGCAGGCATTCGTTGCGGCTTTACGCTGGCACAAGCTGACACTATCGCCATGATGCAAAAAGTGATTGCCCCTTATCCTATCCCTGCCCCCGTAGAAGAAATTGCCTTGCAGGCATTAAGTGATGGAGGTATCGCCAAAATGCGCCAACAGGTTAGCCAGTTAACCACCCAAAAACAGGGGTTTATCCAGCAATTAACCGGGTTAAATCAAGTCCAGCAAATTATTCGCAGCGATACCAATTTTGTGTTGTTAAAAGTCGCCGACAAACAAAAAGTGCTTAACGCCATGCAACAACACAACATACTTATTCGTGATCAATCAAGCCAGCCGACACTGGACAACTGCGTACGTATAACCATAGGCAATCCAGTGCAAATGAAAGCAGTGCTTAAAGTACTTCAGGGTTGCAGCAGTTAAGAAGTCGAAATCCAAAACAAGCTATTTAATCGCCACTTAATCGCCACACCAGTGGCAGTAAACAACCGATACGAGCCAACACTATGACCAACACAATGAACAAACAGGCCATATTATTTATTGACCGCGACGGCACTTTGGTAGAAGAGCCACCGATTGACAAGCAACTAGATAATCTCGACAAACTGGTTTTCGAACCGATGGTTATTGCGGTTTTAAGCAAACTCCAACAAGCCGGTTTTAAGCTGGTATTGATCTCTAACCAGGATGGTTTAGGTACCGATTCATTTCCCCAAGCTGACTTTGACTTGGCTCATAACAAAATGAACCAGATATTTAACTCACAAGGGGTTTATTTTGATGATGAACTGATTTGTCCGCACTTTGAAGAAGATAATTGCAGCTGTCGCAAACCCAAACTGGGGCTGGTCAGTGACTACCTTAAACAAGGTAAAATCGACTTTGCCAACAGCTATGTGATTGGCGACCGACAAACCGACATGCAGTTGGCGCAAAACATGGCGATTCAAGGTCTTCAGTACGATCGCGAAGTCACCAACTGGCTGGCGATTGAAAAACAACTGCTGGGCAATAACCGCACCGCCACCATTGAGCGTAATACCTCAGAAACCATGATCAAAGTAAGCGTCGATTTGGACAGTCAGGCAAAATCAAAAATTGACACCGGCATTGGTTTTTACGACCACATGCTCGACCAAATCGCTACTCACGGCGGTTTTTATCTGGACTGTCAGGTTAAAGGCGACTTGCACATTGACGATCACCACAGCGTTGAAGATACCGCTTTGGCACTGGGTCAGGCACTTAAACAGGCGCTTGGTAACAAACGCGGTATCAATCGCTTTGGTTTTGTACTGCCAATGGACGAATGCAAAGCCGAGTGTACTTTAGATTTATCCGGGCGACCTCACCTCGAATACGATACCCAGTTACCAGTGATGCTATTAGGCACATTAAACACCGAAATGGTTCCCCACTTTTTTCGTTCATTAACCGATGCCATGGCGATGACTTTGCACCTTAAAACGACGGGCAGCAATACCCATCACAAAGTCGAAAGCCTGTTTAAAGTCTTTGGACGAGCACTGGGTCAAGCGATAAAGGTTCAGGGTGATACTCTGCCCAGCTCAAAAGGAGTGTTATAAATGAACGTGATCATTGATACCGGTTGCGCCAACCTGTTATCACTCAAAAGTGCTATTGAGCGACTCGGTTATCCGGTAACTATCAGTGCAGTGCCGATGATGATCCAACAAGCCGAGCGGGTATTTTTACCCGGTGTTGGCACCGCAAAACACGCCATGAAAAACCTCAAAGCCAGCGGCTTAGATGAAGTGATAAAAGCGCTGACTCAGCCAGTGCTGGGCATTTGCCTGGGGATGCAACTACTGACCAACTCTTCAAAAGAAGGTCGTAACGATGAGTTAATTGATTGCCTTGGCATCATTCCAACCAGTGTTGATTTACTCAAGGCGACCGACCTTGAGCAGCAGCAAAAACCGTTACGTGTGCCGCACATGGGCTGGAATACTTACCAATCTATTAGCGACCACCCGGTATTTAAAGGCATCAGCTCTGACGATTATTTTTATTACGTGCATAGCTATGGCGCACCACTTTCACCCTATACCATTGCCCAGTGCCAATATAATATTTACGCCGATATGCAAGACAGTGGTGACGGAGCAATATTCTCAGCTGGTATAGCCAAGGACAATTTTATTGGTGTACAATTTCACCCGGAGCGCTCCGGGGTTATGGGCAGCAAATTACTGCAAAACTTTATGGAGATGGCCGCATGATCATACCGGCAATTGATTTAATCGACGGTCAAACCGTACGTTTGTATCAGGGCAATTATAACAAAAAAACCAGCTACAAAAACTCACCGTTAACCGTCAGTGAAGGTTATGCCGCTACTGACGCCAGCTGGTTACATTTGGTCGATTTAGATGGTGCCAAGGATAGCTCTAAACGACAACTGACCGTGCTTAAGCAACTGATTGACCAAAACAGCAATGCAATCAATATTCAGGTTGGCGGCGGCGTACGCAGTGAGCAAGACGTTATCGATTTACTCGCCATCGGTGCTAATCGGGTGGTGATTGGCTCGTTAGCCATCAAACAACCCGAATTGGTTAGAAGTTGGATAAGTCAGTACGGCAACGAAAAAATCGTCCTGGCCCTTGATATCAACATTGATGAATTAGGTAACAAATGGCTGCCCACTCACGGCTGGATAGAGCAAAGCAACGTACGCCTAGAAGACTTGCTTGAACGTTATCAAAGTGTCGAAGTAAAACATGTATTATGCACCGACATCAGCAAAGACGGCACTCTAACGGGCGCCAATGTCGCTTTGTATAAAGAAATGGTCAGCCAATACCCAGCTATCCAGTGGCAAGCCTCTGGTGGGATTGGCACCCTCGATGATATCAAACAATTAAAACCCACCGGCGTCACTGGCGTCATTTTGGGCCGGGCGTTACTGGAAGGTAAATTTACCCTTGAGGAGGCAATTCAATGCTGGCAAAACGCATAATCCCTTGCTTGGATGTTAGGGACGGACAGGTCGTTAAGGGCGTTAAATTTCGCGATCACGAGATCATCGGCGACATCGTGCCATTGGCAAAAAAATACGCCGAGGCTGGCGCTGACGAACTGGTTTTTTACGACATTACCGCCAGTGCCGACGACCGGGTGGTTGACAAAAGTTGGGTCAGTAAAATTGCTCAGGTGATTGATATCCCCTTTTGTGTCGCAGGCGGCATAAAAACACCTGAA
>JBLHHD010000440.1:0-3582 GCA_047614605.1 Alteromonadaceae bacterium | reverse complement strand
AAGGGCTTCGCTTTCGACCGATTCGAGCGCACCGTCATATTTAACATTAAACGCTCGATCAATGGCTTTTTTACGTCGCTGATAACTCGGATGATCAAAGGCCGCCGGAAAAGTATCCACCAGCACGTCAATTAACTCGCTGATATCATCGCTAAACTGTTTGCTTTCTTGAGGTTTAAGGCGAATAACCCGGGGCAGGCGGTTATCATCAAAGTTGTTGATGTAACACCATTCGTCCGGGGTGCCTTTGGCTTTGGTCACCTTTTTAAGGAGCTCATCAATCAGGCTGTGACGCCCCAGTGATGACTCACCCATAATGTAGACATTATAACCTTTGGATTCTATCCCCAAACCAAAAGCCAACGCAGCCTGAGCGCGTTTTTGGCCGAGAAAATTAACTGGCTCAAGAGGGGTAGATTTAAGGCTTTGTTCAACAGCCTTAAGGTCAATTAATGGTGATAAGTCACCGACGCTTTGCTTTAGATGATCGGTCAAATCCGGGATCCTGTAATCTGTGCGGGCAATATTGCCCGAGAGTATAGCAGTATGCCAAGTCAGTGTCCGTGTGCAAATACAAAGTTTGTGCTAGTTGCTGCCTTAATCACCCGACAGCACACCGATTTTGAGCAAGTAGAATTAAGGTGCCAAAGCTTCTCGTAAAAATTGCTCCCCATTACACTGTGAACACTCAGTGAGTTGTACCGGATGAACGAATTCCACTTTATAGTGACACTTCTTACACACCAAAGTCCCCATGCCAACCCATTCGCCACTCAGATAGGTGCCTTTATGATCAAAGTCTTGTTCAAGCTCGCGCCATTCAATTTGTGACTTGTCAGTCATCTCGGCCAACTCTTTCCACATTGTTTCTTTAATTGACTGAACAAACTCGGAGTTTTTCATGTCTTGTTGATAATGACGATAAAACATCATTAAATCGCGTTTAACATAGACATTAAGTTGTTTAAACTCATCTGCTGATAGCTCTTTGGCTGCGTTCCACCACTGTCCTGAGCGATCAAAGAAACTCACCAGGTTTTTCACTTCATTATTTTTGCTTCCCGCCAGCCACTGACCAAATGTATCGACCCATTGTGGATAATCCCATTTTTTTTTATCTGTCATGGTGCCACCCTCTACCCTGTTGATTTAACGAAATATAATGCATGGATTAAGCTTAGCTGAGGCCAACAAAATAAACCGTATTTTTGTTTTATATTTTACGCTTGTTGAGACAACCTAGTCTAAGGTATCCTATGGGCCTTTAGTGCATCACAGCCATTAGGCAACAGATAGCAAATTGATCGCAAACCTATAGTAAAATCAACAGGATGGGCCGTCCGCCAATGCAAGATTCAGCACCAACACAGCAAACCCCCTATGATCACCAGCAAATTGAAGCCAAAGTACAGCAATTCTGGGCCGAAAGTAAAACCTTTAAAGCGACCGAGCAGGCCGATAAAGAAAAGTTTTATTGCCTCTCAATGTTCCCCTATCCTAGTGGTCGCCTCCATATTGGTCATGTACGCAACTATACCCTCGGTGATGTGGTTTCGCGCTATCAGCGCTTAAACGGCAAAAATGTCCTGCAACCAATGGGTTGGGATGCGTTTGGTTTACCTGCTGAAAATGCCGCTATCAAAAACAATACGGCACCGGGCAAATGGACTTACGAAAATATTGATTATATGCGTAACCAATTACAAAGCCTTGGTTTTGGTTATGACTGGGATCGCGAATTTGCCACCTGTGACCAAGGGTACTATAAATGGGAGCAGTGGTTTTTCACCAAGCTGTACGAAAAAGGCGTGGTTTACAAAAGAATGGCCTCGGTTAACTGGGACCCGGTTGACCAAACGGTTTTAGCCAACGAGCAAGTTATAGACGGTCGTGGCTGGCGCTCAGGTGCGATTGTTGAGAAAAAAGAAATTCCTCAGTGGTTTATCAAAATCACCGATTATGCCCAGGAGTTGCTAGACGACCTTGATCAACTCGACGAATGGCCTGAGCAAGTAAAAACCATGCAACGCAACTGGATTGGCCGCTCAGAAGGGCTCGAAATGACCTTTGATGTGCCAGAGGGCGAACTTAAACAGGTATCGGTTTATACGACTCGCCCAGATACCCTGATGGGGGTAACCTATCTTGCGGTAGCAGCCCAGCATCCACTGGCCTTAAAAGCCGCAGAATCTAACAGCCAAGTCGCCGATTTTATTGAGCAATGTAAAAAATCTGACACCACAGAAGCCGGTATCGCAACGATGGAGAAAAAGGGCATTGCCACTGGTGTTGATGCCGTACATCCACTGACCGGTAAAACGGTGCCTATTTGGGTCGCCAACTTTGTCTTAATGGATTATGGCTCAGGTGCCGTAATGGCAGTACCAGGTCATGACCAACGTGACTGGGAATTTGCCACTAAATACGCTTTGGACATTCAACAGGTTATTGCCCCTGCTGCTGATGCCGACGAGGCAATTGTTTGTGATTTATCCCAATCAGCTTTTACTGAAAAAGGCGTATTAATCAACTCAGGTGAATTTGACGGACTCGACTTTGCCGCCGGTTTTAAAGCGATTTCAGACAAACTGATTGCCACAGGTAAAGGTAAAGTGCAGGTTAACTTTAGACTACGTGACTGGGGGGTTTCTCGCCAGCGCTATTGGGGCACGCCAATCCCGATTCTAAATTTGCAAGATGGCAGCACAGCCGCTGTACCACTTGACCGTCTGCCGGTTGTATTACCGTTAGATGTAACCATGAATGGCGTAACCTCACCAATAAAGGCAGACCCCGAATGGGCGAAAACCGAATTTAACGGCGAACCAGCATTTCACGAAACCGATACCTTCGATACCTTTATGGAATCGTCTTGGTATTACGCCCGTTACACCTCACCAGACAATGATAAGGCAATGCTTGACCCCGAAAAAGCCAATTACTGGTTGCCGGTCGATCAATATATCGGTGGTATCGAACACGCTATTTTGCATTTGCTTTATGCCCGTTTCTTCCACAAATTATTACGCGATGTAGGTTTGGTTGACTGCGACGAACCGTTCAAACGTTTGTTATGTCAGGGTATGGTATTGGCCGACACTTATTATCGTGAAGATGAAAAAGGTGGCAAAATCTGGATATCACCCACTGAAGTTGACTCAGAAACAGACGACAAAGGCCGTGTCACCAAAGCGTGGCATAAAGAAGACGGTCAACCGGTTAACTCTGCCGGGATGAGCAAAATGTCCAAATCAAAAAACAACGGTATCGACCCGCAAACTGTCATCGACCAATATGGTGCCGATACGGTACGTTTGTTTATGATGTTTACTGCCCCACCAGAGCAAACCCTGGAATGGTCTGATACAGGTGTTGAAGGAGCCAGTCGTTTCCTCAAACGAGTTTGGAAACTATCCACCGAACATGCCGATAGCAACGAAGTTTTAGACACCAGCAAATTATCTGGTCAGCAAAAAGGGCTTTACCGCGAATTGCATAAAACCATTGCTAAAGTGTCTGATGATGTTGGTCGTCGCAACACCTTTAATACCGCTATTGCAGCCATCATGGAATTGCTCAACC